>JAXHVS010000072.1:0-5051 GCA_034189025.1 Bacteroidota bacterium | reverse complement strand
TACGCTCCACTCCACAAAGAGGGGGTTAAAAACTGTAAACAGTATTTAGGATTAAAATTAAAGTGTAAATTTGAAACAGGATTGTGAATTAAAAAGTGTAAACTTTTTTTAGGACGAGTCAATGAGTATAATTAAAAATAGCAGCCTCTATAGGTACAGCGCACATTTCTGTGCGCTTTAGTATTACCCCCATGGCACTATGTGGTTATTCAATGTTTATTATTATTTGGAATCAGCAACCAGGATGGAATGGTTTTACACATACTTTTACCAACCTGGTATATCTTTTGTTTGGAACTATAGCCCTGATTATTCTTCCGCTGGTGAATAAAAGTTAGCTATTTTCCTCATCCATTGCAATTTTTCCGTCTTTTGTTAGAAGAATGGCTATAGGTTGGGTGGCCGGTATTTCAGACAAAATGATAATCAACATCACGGTTACAGGGACACTTAAAAACATTCCGATGATTCCCCAGATAGCTCCCCAAAAAGCCAATCCGAAGATAATAATTAATGGGCTTATGTTTAGTGAGTCACCGGTAAGTTTTGGATCAATGTAGTTACCTACAATGAGCTGTATGGCTCCTACAATAATTAATACCCAGATTCCGGGCATTACCTCGCCAAATTGCAGCATGGCAAAAAAGGCAGGGAAGGTTGTTGCTACTAGCGAACCTACCGTAGGAATATAATTGAGTATAAAAATCAGGAATGCCCAAAAGATAGGTGCATCAACATTTAAAAACAACAGGGCAAAATAGCTTAGAAAACCTGTTAGCAGGCTTACCAATGTCTTAATAGAGATATAACTCCCTATCGATTTATCAATTTTAGAAAGGATATCAATTACATCATCCTGTTCGTCTTTTTCGGCATAAATAGCATTAATTTTTTTTGTAAAAAAAGGTTCTTCAAGAAGTAAAAACAGGGTATAAATAATAATAAGCAAGGCGTCGCCAAACAGATCGGTTATAGAATTAAACAGTCCGGAAAGTAATTTGGTGTATTCATATTCGCCCAAAAAATCTTTGATTGAATCAACGATATTAATATTAAAGGTTTGATTGATTGAGGCAGTTATATCGGATATATTTTTCTGATAAACTGGCAGCTCTTTGGATAGCTGTTGGATATTCATCGCTAAAATTTTGCCAACACCTCCAAGAATAGCAAATATAATAGCAAATCCTATGGCATTTAGGATAATGTTGGGGACTTTATCCATATATTTTATTTTTTTCAGAAGGCCGCGGATTTCTTTAATCAGGAACCAGAAAATTAAAGCAATAAAAAAAGGAAGGATCAGATTTTTTCCGTAAATAAAGATCAAAACCACTCCAAAAGAGATAAGCAGGCTGTTGGTTATTCTTGATGCTTTCATCATTAAAAGGGTTTAGTGAACGTATAAAATTAATACATTTAGACGATTTGATGTAAAAATTTGACAAAAAAAGTGCCACGATCAATAAACGGTGGCACTTTTTTTATTTGTTTTTAAAAAAGATTATTTAGTGATATATTTAGTCTCATTAAATAAATCTTTATGCGCTTTAATTTTTTGATCATTACCATAAACACAAATTACATCTTTAGCCATAACATCACGAATCATCTGTTCGTAAGAACGGATATCTTCGGCTGTGGTGGTTAGAATGGCATTACGTTCTTCTTCCATTTCTGTTTTGGTTTTTTGTGTAAAATAATTGTTCATGGCAATCGATCCTCGTTGTGAAGCAGTTGTTGGCATATCGATATTTGAAATAGTACCAATTATAAATCGGGTCATTTCATTTTCATCTGCCTCAAAATTTTTAACGAATTCAGGTGCTGCATCATAGTTTTCAAGTGTTTCCTTCAAGTTTGGATCGCGATAAGATGCAAAATAAGCACTTCCTGTTGGCGAGAATGAAGCCCATCCACCGTAGGCACCACCCATTACTCTAATTTTATTTTGTAAATAATCACGCGACATTACCTGGTTCAATACACGCATTTTTCCATCCCATGCATAACCAAGTTTTTTATAGTCGTATCCTTTCACTACATACTGAACCATTGATGCAGACATTAAGCCTTCATTTTTAACACTTAAATCGAAAGCCCATTCGTTCTTCTTTACCTCTTCAGCAGGCAATGTAGAGGCAAATTTTTCAAGTTCTGTTTTATAGGTTGCATAGTTGTCATCAGAACAGGTAATCCCTGCAATTACATTATTTTTATTGAAAAGCAGTTTTGC
Source organism: Bacteroidota bacterium (assembly GCA_034189025.1). Taxonomy (GTDB): domain Bacteria; phylum Bacteroidota; class Bacteroidia; order Bacteroidales; family UBA12077; genus UBA12077. The sequence continues at coordinate 2,815 of JAXHVS010000072.1, read as the reverse complement.
TGTTTCTTGGAGTTTCTTTACTATCTCCTCTTTATTTGCATCAAAATTTTGGGTTAACTCTGTAATAAAATCATAATAAGATAATCCATTGATTAATTCATTATACATACCCTGGTTGCTGTAATATGAGCTTAATCTGGTGGTTGCAACTCCCACACCGTTGTTTTTAACCCTTGCTTCTATCTGTGATTGATGACGGGTAATTAGTTCTTTTAAACGGTCAATATCATCTAGTTTAGAATGATTTAAAATTTCTGCCGTTAACTCAAACAATTTATCTGCCTTATCAACAGTTGCTTTAGCATATATCATAAATTTGGGTAAAAGCCTATCATCCGAATAGTTTTCCTGATATGAAGTAAGGAAAGTATAGAATCCTCCGGTATGGATGTTTAACGCATTATCGAGTTCACCAAAAGAATAGTTTTCTGTATTAAGAGATCCAAGAAGTTCCGCTAAAAGATTCGCATAAGGAATAAGTTCCTTCGGCAGTGTATACATATCAAAATACAGGTTTGCATAAACGATATTGCTAGTAAAATCTTCGTAGTGTAATACCGGAATATCACTTACCGATTTTTCGTTTACCTCATACCACTGTACTTCTTTACTGATATCTTCGAGCGATAACATCGGAACGGTAGCAATTGCTTCGGGAGAGTCTTCCCGTTGCTGATGTTCTTTTAGTTCTTTGGTTTCCTGAACCAGCTGCTCAAGTTCTTCCTTGCTAAGGCTTGCTTTGTACTCAGCCAGTTCTTTTCGGGTCTGTTCAGCAATTTCTTTTTCCAGGCCTGGCTTAGGTTTTAATACCATGAGCAATGCATGAGGATTGTCGATAAAATATTCCTGGACAATATTTTCTAGCATTCCATTCTTAATGCCTTCTTTAACGTTAGCCAATGGTTTTTCGTACTCTAATCCCATGAAAGGATCATCGGCAAACAAAACTCCGTTTTTGATAGAGAAAAGATACATTAATCCTTTGTGAGGAGTATTTCCTTCGCGTAAACGAAATTCCATTCGATTAACAATGCCATCGATGGTTTCTTTATCAAACCCTTCTTCCCTTACTTTTTTCAATGTGTTAAAAACGATTTCATCAAACTTTTCTTTATCTTCTGGATTGGCATTTTGAACGGTGATTTGGAAAACATTTTGTTTTCCGTTGCTTGACCAGGCACTAATATCTTTTCCTATCCCAGCTTCTTGGATGGCCAGGCGCAGTGGAGCTGACTCATGATTAACAAGTGCTTCGCTTAAAATATCAAGCGCCATAGAAAGTTCTTGGTCTGTATTTAACCCGGCAACAAAGCTGTAGCTTAAGAATGTTTTATCTTTTGTTTCACTGCCTTCAGGAGCACTATAAAATTTTTCTGCTACTTTTCTTTCAGTAAATGGTTTCTGAATAGGAATTTCAACCTTCTCCTCAGATTTTTCATAGTTAGAAAAATATTCTGTATCAAGAAATGCTAGTTCTTTATCTAAATCTGCATCTCCATACAATAGCACAAAGCTATTCGAAGGGTGGTAATATTTTTTGTGGAAATTTTTAAAATATTCATAATTAAGTTCTGGAATTGCAGTAGGATAACCACCTGATGATACTCCATAAGTATTGTCAGGAAAAAGAATCTTATTAATTTGGTAACTCAGTTCACGTCGGGGGCTTGAAAAGGCACCTTTCATTTCGTTGTAAACAACACCTTTATATACAATTTCTCCATCAATGTCATCCAATTCATAATGCCAGCCTTCTTGTTTGAAAATTTTAGGGTCCTTATGTAGTAATGGATTAAAAACGGCATCCATATAAACATGCATTAGGTTAAAGTAATCTTTTTCGTTCATGCTGGCTACAGGATAAGTAGTATAATCTGAGCCGGTCATTGCATTAAGGAAAGTGTTTAAAGATCCTTTTACTAATAAGTCGAAAGGACTTTTTACAGGAAAATTTTCAGAACCGTTTAAAACCGAGTGCTCCATAATGTGTGGAGTTCCATAATCATGTTGAGGAGTGGTTTTGAAGGATACACTAAAAAGTTTGTTGGCATCATCAGCGGCAATCTTTAACAATTTTGCACCACTTTTTTCATGAATAAAATATAAACACCAGGCATCTACTTCTTTTACGAATCTTTTTTCTTCGAGCTTAAAGCCATTGTAAGTTTTGCCCTCTTTATAGTCGGGGCCTTGTGTGCATGACCATAATAATGAAAATGATATGGCTGCAATCAATAATAAAATTTTGTTTCTCATAATGTTAGATTTAATTTTAGAATGTATATTATAATACATTTGATGGTTAATAAATTAATTAGTTTAAAGTAACAGTAAAGATAACTAAATATTTTTTTTAACTTCCTTTTTTCTCTTTTTTTTAACGTTTAGCGTGTCCGGTATATTATTGATTTTATATTTTAATAGTATACATAAAATAAAAGAATGTATAATATTTTAAGGTATTTTTGCTGAATTGAAAAAGGAGATGTTAGTATTGATCCAGCAACTATTTATTTCGCGTGAAATCAGGAAAAGATATCTGGCTATTGTTTGTGGATATACCAATGATTTTGGAATAATTGATTATCCGTTAATCAACGAAAGGGGGGAAGGTGCAGGAAGCGAGTAACGAATACCGAACCCTGGCAAGAGCAGAATTGAAAATCCCTTCCGTACAGTTTGCCACCTCGCGATACTCTTTAGTTGAAGCCTACCCGCATACCGGTCGGTTTCACCAGATCCGAAAGCATTTTGCCCATATTTTTCATCCAGTTATCGGCGACCGTCCGCATGGCTGCAACAAACAGAATAAACT
>JAXHVS010000071.1:0-32970 GCA_034189025.1 Bacteroidota bacterium | reverse complement strand
TGAAAGATTTCTCATCTATGCTCAAATATTCGAAATAATGGTCATCCGGCCGTCCTTTTAAGCTCCTTTCCACTGAATTATGGATAATCCTGTTTATGACATTGAACCCACAGCGTAATAGCTCTTCGGTCTTTGTCTGGTTTTTGGTACTGAGCAATATATCAATGGCAAGCCTTTCAAACAAATAAGTGTGCCGTTCGTATCAATCGGCCCACGGAACCTTTATTGTCTTTACTTTGCCCGATGGTGCCTTAATCCTTGGGACACCACAATTTATGTATGTTTTATACTGCATGGCGTCTAAATGCCGCCAGCGACGACTGGGGGCATGGTCGTAAATCGGACATAATTCTAAAGTGTCAGGGTCTTCGGCTTCTTTACCTATGTATTCCAAAAACACATCTACTTCTTCTGTTTTATAGTTAGCATTTACACGTTCAACTTTCCATTCATCGCCAAAGTTCAATATCCGGTCAAATAATTGTTCTGAAAACATAACTCTTTTTTTTGCTAATTTAAATTTTTCCATTAAATTCGTGGTAGAATCAAAATAAAGAATATTAAAAGTTCTGCTTCACAGGGCTTCGTTTATAATTTCAGAAAAATTTCTTTAAATAAAAGACAGGTTCCCTGTAGTCAATACTAAAAAATGTGTTTAAACCATCACCAAAAAAATTAGAATTGTGGTGGAATGTTTGTAAATTTAGATGTTGGCAATAAAAAAATCTGTATTTGTCGAAACAAGCTGGCCGTCAGGTCAAAAATAAATACATAAATAGTGCAAAGTAAGATGATTAAAAACTATTACGATAAACCATTTGAACTAAGATATTTTGAAATGAATGAATTTGGGATTGCATCGCCAACGGCCATTTTAACTCTGTTAGAAGAAACAGCAGCCGACCATTGTTATGCTATCAACCATAGTTTATATCAATTGGCTGAACAAAATATCGGATGGGTTTTAATTGCCGGGGTCATGCAAATGGAGCGATATCCGGGTTACAAAGAAAAGATTACCATTAGAACCTGGTTGTCAAAATATACTGCCATTAAAGGTCTTCGCGAAAATATAATTTACGATGAAAAGCATAATATTATTGGAAGAGCCAAAGGCTTATGGATTTTCTTTGATATTGAAAGAAGAAGGCCTGTTCAAATATTTGACGATATAATGGAAAAATGGTCTTTCTGTAATGAGCAAAGTATAGATTATAATATCTCTAAAAAAATGAAAGCAGTTGAGAATCCAGATTACAGGTTAAAATTCACAATCAATAGATATGATACTGATATGATTAAGCACGTAAATAATATTCGATATTTACAATGGGTCGTTGAGTCAGTTCCTGATGAAATTGTTAATAATTATTATTTGTATTCAATAGACGGTAGATTTATTGCAGAGGCTCATTATGGTCAGGAAATCGTGTCTTTGACTAAAAATGATGAAACGTGTACCACGGATAAATCATTTATGCACTCAGTCATAATTGAAGGAACGAATAAAGTTTGTGCAACAGCAAAGACGATTTGGAAGAAGATAGAAAACTGATCACATCACGGTATCTGGAGTATCGTGAGATTCTTTTTGCTCACCCAATTTTAATAGGCTGTTAAATAAGATTATCAGCAACTTTTTTGCCGCTTGCCCTAAAGGTGTCCCGTCCTGAAATGAGCTGAAAAAAAACGACTTATTTATGGAAAATAAAGAACCAACAAAAAAAAAGCGCACCTATAGCGATTACAATTTAGGCTTTAAATTGGCAGTTGTAAACCAGGTAGAAAAGGGCAAAATGATTTACAAGCAAGCTCAAGGAACTTATGGAATTCAAGGAAGAAGTACAGTTTTGGTATGGTTAAGAAAATATGGTACATTAGATTGGAAAAACCCAAGTTTACATTTTATGTCAAGTCCAAAAAGAAAAGCCATTGAAAGTAATCTATTATTTCAGTAATTTAGTATACTGATAAATTACTTTTGAGTAATATGTACAATAAATGATTAACTAAAGACGCATGTTATTAAAAATACACAATTATTTACTTTTCAAATCAAATTATTTTTCTCTGATATTTATTTTCTTGGTAGCTATTTTAACAATTATAGTTCTTTATTCTCTGCTAATAAACGTAGCAAACATACAACTTGACAATAGCTTAATAAATAATATTACCGATTATAAGACAAAAGCTTTTGCAGTGTTAATATTATCTCCGTTATTGGAAACATTAATATTTTACACCCTAATAATAAGGATGGTAAGAGTAATTAAAAACAGTTTTCTGAAGAAATTAAACGGAAGGTCAGTATTTAAAGTATCCTTAATAATTGCAGCAGTTTTGTTTGGGTTAAATCATTCTTTTTCATGGGCATATATTATTTATTCATTTTTGATTGGTGTGGGTTTTAGTATACAATACTGGTATGCCTATTACAGAAGAAAAGATGCTTTCATTATTATTTCAATAACTCATTCCTTAATTAACTTAATAATTTTTGCTATTCAACCATTATAAGTGTATAAGAAAAGTTTATAGGATCTCTTATACATTGTACAATGCAGACTAATATTTAATTTAAATGTAAGCCTTTGGCTACCCACATATCGTAAAAGTAAAGATTTTTTCTCAGGTAGGGGAACCCTGCTTGAGAGTTGGAATCAAATGCTCTGCATGGCCTTCGGACAGCTAATTTTTTTAATTGACTCTAAAATTATTTCCTCAAGCATAAAAAGACAAATTCTGATCGGTATATACACAAATTTAAGACTAAAGATCACTTGATTAGCATGCTTTTCTGTTCATTTGCAAAATGCTCGTCTTTACTTGAAGTAAGCGGTGAAATGCTGGGTTTATCGGGTAAAACTAAACATTTTCAATCATTAGTGTTTGATAAAAATATATTTTTTTGATTGATGATTCGTTTTCGGATTGGCATTGACCGGCGAGCCGAAAAACAAGCACAGTGAACGTTAAGAAAAATCTGCTGTTCGAAGCACTGACCGGAGGGAAGTGCAAGTTTAGATTTTTTAGCTCACATCGCGTAATTTTTCAAGTGAGGCGGGCGAAGCCTTGAATTTCTTTGCGTACTTTCTTGTTTCAAGACAAGAAAGTATGTGGGGCCTGGGGCAAAGCCACTGAAATAGGAAATTGATAAATGGTAAATAAAATCAAAGTTTCAGAATGGATTCAATATTTTTATCGGACATCAGTAAAAATTTAATCATTCAACTATCTTTTTGTTCTGCTTTCGAATGATAAACAGTCCGATAAATGTTATTAACCCGTTAAGCATTAACAACTCATAGCCAAACTCATAGCCGTTGAACCAGGCTTGTGAATTAAAGTCAATGAACATGCAAATAACCGGGGATAAAACAGCCACTAAAGGAATAAACTTATCTTTTACAGAAATCCGTGTAAACAGGCCAAAACTGTATAAGCCAAGTAATGGGCCATAAGTATAACCTGCAACACTAAATACAGCACTAATCACACTTTCGTTATTTATAGCATTAAAAATAAGAATTACAATTACCAAAGCGGCAGAAACACCCACATGTACTTTTTTACGGATATTTCTTAATTTTTTTTCGGATACATTTTTAGGATTTAAAATATCTACGGTAAAGGATGTGGTTAATGCTGTTAAGGCCGAGTCGGCACTACTGTATGCCGCAGCAACCAAGCCAATAATAAAAAACACCGATACAATAGGGTGCAGATATCCTTGAGTGGCAATTATCGGAAACAAATCATCGGTACGTTCAGGAATACTAATTCCAGTTTGTTGGGCAAAAACAACCAGTAAAATACCCAGCGACATAAACAGTAAATTAACAGGAATAAGCGATACACTCAACCAATAAACATTTTTTTTGGCATCCTTAACATTTCGGCAGCTTAAATTTTTTTGCATCATATCCTGGTCTAAACCGGTCATAACCACCGCAATAAAAGCCCCGGAAAAAAATTGTTTAAAAAAATAGTATGGCCCTTTAAAATCCTCGAAATAAAATACTCGTGAATGTTCACTTTCTACAATGGTATTTATTACTCCTGAAAAATTCAGGTTCAGATGTTTACTAATAAGAACAATGGTTACTCCAACAGCTGTAAGCATAAAAAGCGTTTGTAAACTATCTGTCCAAATAATGGTTTTTATCCCCCCTTTAAAAGTGTATAGCCAAATTAAAACAATAGTAATGATAACCGTTATCTCAAAAGGAATATTTAATTGATTAAAAACGGCAATTTGTAAGACGTTGGCAACAAGGAACAATCGAAATGAAGCGCCAATAACACGCGATAAAAGAAAAAATGAGGCACCGGTTTTGTAAGCATATAATCCGAAACGTTTATCAAGATAAGTATAAATAGAGGTTAAATTTAACCGATAATATAAAGGAATTAATACCTGGGCAATAACAGCATATCCTAACAGATATCCCAGCACCAGTTGCATATACGAAAAATTGCTATCTACTACCCACCCTGGGACAGAAATAAACGTTACTCCCGAGAGTGAAGCGCTAATCATTCCAAAAGCAACAATATACCAGGGCGACTGTCTGTTTCCCAGAAAAAAAGATGCATTATCCGCATTTCTACTTGTGAAATAAGAAATAATTAAAAGTACCACAAAATAGACTGCTATAATAAATATTACCAGATATGGAGACATTTTTACAAGGTTAAATTTTTTAAAGCTACAAGGATAATAAAAAAGATTTATAACTTAAAAAATTGTTATTCGTTCAATTGATATTATTTTTGAACAGGATAAGATTAAACCTATTAATTTCATTTTTGTCTGTTGATACATGAGTATACAAAATTTTTCATCAAAATTATTGGAAAGTGCTGTAGATGAGTTTGCTAAACTGCCTGGCATAGGCCGTAAAACAGCTTTACGGTTAGTTTTGCATCTTTTAAATCAGGAAAAAGAAGAAGTAATTCACTTTGGCGAAACCATTATTACATTGCGAAACGAAATAAAGCATTGTAAAAGTTGTAACACTATTTCGGATAACGATATTTGCTCAATCTGTAGTGATCAAAAAAGAGACCACAGCACCATTTGCGTTGTTGAAAACGCCCGTGACTTAATGGCCATTGAAAATACACATCAATACACAGGAATTTACCATGTATTGGGAGGTATAATATCTCCAATGGACGGTATTGGGCCCAATGACCTTAACATTGAAACGCTGTCCCAAAAAATTAAAGAAGGGTCGGCCAATGAAATAATCCTGGCGTTAAGTACTACGATGGAAGGTGATACTACAAATTATTTTTTATATAAAAAATTTAAAAACTATCCGGTAAAGATAACTACAATAGCAAGAGGCGTATCTATTGGCGACGACCTTGAGTATGCCGATGAGATAACCCTGGGAAGGTCGATTATTAACCGAACCTTATTTGAAACTTCGGTATAAAAGCAGATAATTGAAAAATATTTATTATTTTCACACAATAATGCATCGATTTTAAATCATTAAAATAATGAAGCGTTTTTTTACAACAATTTCTATTTTACTTTTATTAAATACCTTTTTGTTTGCTCAAACACGCGATTTAGAGTCATTGGTTAACTTGGGCAATGATTTTATAAAATTAGAGGATTATAAATCGGCATTAGAAAAATTTGAGGATGCTCTACAATCACTTCCTACTTATGCTCCTGCCTTAGATGGAAAAGCAAGCGTTTTAATTTTAATGGAGGATTACCGACAAGCGGAAAAAACAATAGACGAAGCCTTGGAGTTTAACTCCGATTATGCTCCTTTTTATCTCACCCGCGGAAAAGCATATTTTCATAGGGGCAAATTTAAAGATGCATTAAACGATTTTAACCGTGGAATTGATTTAATCCCTACACAAAACAATACAGAACTAAAAAGTAAATTTTTTGTAAACAGAGGAGCTACCCATCAGAAACTTATGAATTTTGACCAGGCACTCGAAGATTACTCAAAAACCATTGAGATAAATCCTAAAAATCCAAACACCTATTTATACCGGGGTGCATTGTATTACGAAAACAAAGATTATAACGAAGCGATGGATGATTTTTCAAAAGTAATTGATATTGATCCGCAGAACCCATTTGCTTTTTATAACAGAGGCATGATATACTTAAAATTACAGGAAGAAGATAAAGCGTGTGAAGATTTCCATAAAGCTTGTGAACTGGGGAATACCAATGCTTGCAAAATGGTAGTTAGCCGATGTATCGATTTATAAAATTAAAAATAAAACATCTGTTAATCATCATCACCCAACACATTTTCTACCATAGCCGATTTTACTTTGTTTTTTACATCCTGAATATTGATGGGTTTGGTAAGATAATCAAAAGCTCCACGGTCCATTGCATTTTTAATACTCCACGAATCGGTTTTGGCCGTAATAATAATAACATGTAATTTTTTTAAATTATCATTTTTTTGAATTTCTTCTAATACCTGAAAACCATCCATCCCGGGCATCATAATATCAAGTAATAATACCTGGTATTTATTTTTGGTAAGTAACTCCAACCCTTTTTGAGGATTATCGGCAATTTCAGTATCATATCCTTCTTCCTGCAATATAGTTTGCAGCAACAACAGATGTGACGTTATATCGTCTATAACTAATATTTTTCCTTGATTTCCCATTGCCTTTAATTTAAATATTATTCAAAAGTAATGATTTCAACCAAATATCGAAATAATAATCTTATAACACTTTATAAAAAAGTTTTATATTTAATTCACTTGATACTAAATTTCCTCCACAACAAACAATTAATAGCCAGGTTTTTGTTTAACTTCTAAGTAAATGAAACAACTCCTTATCACTAGGCAAAAAGGGTTGAATCGCTGTTCTTTAAAATCATAATATTTTAGCCTAAATATTTTCGAAGAATATCAAACAAATCATCAATTAAAATTGGTTTGGAAAGGTAATCGTTACATCCGGCAGCCAGGTATTTCTCTTTATCCATGGCCATTGCATGTGCTGTTTGGGCAATAATAGGAATCTCTTTGTTAAATTCTCGTATTTGTTTAGTAGCTACTTCACCACTAATTCCGGGTAACTGAATATCCATTAAAACTAAATCAAAATCGGAGTTATTTTTTAATAATTCCATCGCAGCAACTCCATCTTTGGCTATTTTAATTTCGGCTTTAGTTTCAGAAAGCGCCTCAACCAAATATTCTGTACTAAAAAAATCGTCTTCAACTATTAATAGCTTTTTCGAACTCCAGTTATCTCTTTGTTCACTCATAAAGGGGTATAGATCAAATTAAAGGGTAAAATTAGTCATTTAAATATTATTTTTTAAAGGAATGGTAAAATAAAATGTTGAACCTTTTCCAAATTCAGAATCAACCCAAATTTCTCCACCTAATAAATTAACCAATCGTTTTGAAATGGTTAATCCTAAGCCTGTTCCTCCGTATTTTCGTGTATAACCATCATCAACTTGACGAAAACGTTCAAAAATAATGTCTTTTTTATCATCTGCAATTCCAATTCCTGTATCTTCAACAAAAAACAATATTTCATTGTTTTGTAATTTACAACCAAAAACAATTTTCCCTACTGTTGTAAACTTAATCGCGTTATTAATTAAATTCGTTAAAATTTGTTGTATTCTTTGTTCGTCCGATTCAATCATTAATTGATTTACTGCCGGTTTTTTTAATAACAAAAGAAGCTCCAAATTCTTCGTTTTGATTTGGTTTGAAAAAGATTCAAAAAGCACATCCAACATTTTAACCACATCAAAGGAGTATTGAATAATTTCTATCTGATTGGCTTCAATTTTTGAAAAATCAATGATATCATCAATAATAGTAATAAGCTGTTTACCGTTAATATTAATGATATCAATGAATCGATCCAGTTTTTCCCGATCATCTTTTTTATTTTTTAAAAGTTGGGTAAAACCTAAAATACTATTCATTGGTGTGCGAATCTCATGGCTCATATTGGCCAGAAATGCTGTCTTAAGGCGATCTGCACTTTCTGCTTTTTCTTTTGCAGCTTTCAATTCTGTATTATTTTTTTCTAAATTTTGGTTTAACCATTGTAGCTCTTCGTTGGTAGATTTTAGCTCCTCTTCAGCCGCCTGCAACTCTTCATTCTTTTGTTTAATTTTTGACTCATATTTCTTTCGATCAGTGATATCTCTTACAATTCCTAAATTCCCAATCACTTTATTATCTTTATATAATGGAGTAGCAGTAACCTGTATTGTACATTTTTTATTTTGTGATGTAGTAATCACCTGTTCATAAGTGGATTTTTCTCCATTAATTCTATTCTGCGTTTCTTTTTTAATAAACTTTCTCTGTTTCTCATTGAGAAACTCAATTAAATTATGACCAATAAGCCCTGTACCATCAAAGCCAAATATCTCTGATGCTTTTGGATTACAAAACAGCACATTCTCCTGCAAATCAATTATAGTCATTCCTTCTCCCATATTTTCAATCAGGTTTCGGTATTTTTCTTCACTCTCTTTTAATGCTTGTTCTGATTGAATTTTTTCAATAATCCGGCTAAGGTTCTGGGCAACATAATTAAGCACCTCTAAATCATCGCTATTGAACACCTGCTCATTTTCATAATTTTGTAAAGCAATTACACCATATGCTTCGCCTTTAGCATTAACAAGCGGTGCACCTAACCATACCTTAGTAGCATGTCCGTAATCGGTTGATAACCCTTCTTTTTTATATTTTTTTATCTTTTGAGGATTAATTAAACAGGGTTCATTTTTTCGCCTGACAAAATCAGTAAAAGAATTATATAAATTGAATTCTTTTTCTGTATCGTCAAAATTATCGTATTGGTCCTGATGATATGGAAAAGTATAAATATCTTTTGTTTTATCGTATAAAGCAATGTAAAAATTACGGGTATCAATAATTTTACTCAACTCCTGTTGGGCTAATTTTGCAAAATCACTTATATTGGTTGCTTTGTTTGCCTGCTGATTAATAAAAAGTAAAATATCTTTTAATAATGCATTTTTCTTTGATTCGGTAATATTTAATACGGTAAAAGTAAATCCCCGCGATAAATCATCCGGATCAATATGGGTAGAGGTAAGAAGCACATCTATCACTTCTCCGTTTTTACATTTAAACCGGCTTTCGACTAAACCAATACCTTTTTCTTCTATTTGTTGGTAAATCTCCTTCCCGACATATTCAAACTCTTTTCTGGAAGGATAAATTTTCAATACGCTTTGTCCAATTAATTCTTTAGGTTTAAATCCTGTGATTTCAAAAAAACGATCATTCAACTCCAAAAAAACACGATCTTTTACCACACCAATACCAACAGGTGATGATTTAAAAATACTCTTTAACGACTGTTCGCTTTTAGTTAAATCATGGAGGTATTGTTCTGACTTTTCTTCAACATCCAACTTATGTAACAAAAATGCCAAATCATTTACCATTTCTATAAAAAGCTCCTGAAAGTCCTTATCATCACTATACTTTCTATTTATATTAACATTAAAAAAACCGTAATTTTTTTTATCTAATATTATTGATGATGAAAACATCGATTTTTCTTTGTAACATTTAACAAGAGGGCAATCTTTACAAAATTGCTCAGATGAATTTATAATTAAAATATTTTTTTGATTATTATTGCTGTAACAAGCTATGGTTTTATTTTCTTTAAGCGTATTTTTAAATTTATCAAAACATTTGTCAAATCCTTTATGTGCCCCTATTGTAAATTTTTGATTATGGAATAAATTAATCATTGCGGTAGAAAACCCCATGTGATTAACAGCAATGTTACAAAACTCTTGTATTAACTTTTTACGGCTGGAAACATTTTTTAATTTATTAATGGCCTTAAAACCGTATAATACTCTATTTAAGTCTTCTAATCTATCTTCTTGTTTCTTTTTAAGTGTAATATCTCTAAAACTCCATACCCTCCCGATATATTTATGGCGATAAAGGAGAGGTTCGGAATAGAATTCAAAGGCCCTCCCGTCTTTAAAACATATATTATCAAAATAGGTGTCCGTGGTAGAATATATATTATCAATTCGTTTTAAAAAAAGTTCAGGATCGACTAATTGATCTTTAACAAATTTAAGTAGAAATTTTTCTTCAATAGTATTCTGGAATTTTTTATCAATCCCCCACATCTCGAAGAAATTTTTATTGGTATAAGTTATTTGCCGTTGAGCATCCGTAACCAAAACACCGTCGAAGGTTGTGTTTAATACCGAATTTAAAAAAATCTGGCGTTTCTGGATCTCATGCTTGCTTGTTAAAATCTCTTTATTTGATTGTTGCAACTGCTCGCGATGATATGAAATTTCATCAAGCAACGATTGTAACTCTTCATTTAAAGAAAAATATTCATCGGAAATTTTTTTCTGATTCAGCTCACTTTCTTTTATCTCTGTAATATCGGTAAATACAGTGATAAAATATTCTTTTTTGGGGCTAAAAGCCCATATCTTATACCATTTCTTAAGGGGTAATGAATATTGAATAAAATTTTTTTTCTCCTGATTCAGGGCTAATTCTCCATAAATCTTAATCCAGTTAAATTCATCTTTTATAATATCGGGTAACACTTCGGTTACTTTTTTATTAATGATGCCTGACTTTTTTAAACCGGTGATTTTTTCAAAATGTTGATTTACCTCGAGGAAAATATAATCTATCGGTTGGTTATTTTTTAAAACTACCTGATGTAATGCATAACCTTGTTCTGAATAATCAAAAATCTGCCCAATTTTATCGAAATGAGAAAGCTCCATATAAAAAAGGTTTAGATTTATATATCATATTAGCTTAAATATATTTAAATAAGATAAATATATCTTTATTTTTTTTGCATTTTATAAAATAAGTTGTTTTAGACACATCTAAAAAAGTATCTCACATTTATAACGAAATAAAAGTAAATAAGTTCCACCTATAAAAGGCCCTTTGGTGATACATTATATTTTATAACACTTCTGTTTTCTTGTTTATCACATAACTATTTTGCAAATTAGCAGCAACTTCGTACGTACTATAATCAATTTAATAATAAAATATTGGAGGATAAAATATGATTACCGATTTAGAACAAACATTTTCGGCTAGCGCCAAAAACATGAAGCGTTCGGCTATTCGTGAAATTCTTAAATTAACCCAACGCCCTGAAGTAATTTCTTTTGGAGGAGGTTTACCTTCGCCCGAATCTTTTCCTATTGAGCAATTGAAAGAAATTACGACCGAAATTTTGGATACTGATGGCCCTGGAGCATTACAATATGGAGCAACTGAAGGTGTCCCAGAATTAAGGAATATTTTAGTGGAGCGTTACAAAAAAGAGGGATTAAAGCTAGAGCATGATAATCTAGTCATTACTACATCATCGCAACAAGCACTTGATTTGTTGGGAAAAATCTTCATCAACCGGGGGGACAAAATTATTTGTGGATTACCATCGTATCTTGGAGGCCTAAGTGCTTTTAATACGTATGGCGCCGATTTAGAGGGTATTAAGTTCGACGAATATGGTATGCGCTCCGATAAACTCGAAGAAAAACTAGAAGATTTAAAAGCCAAAGGCGAGAAACCAAAATTCATCTACATCATTCCCGACTTCCAAAATCCGGCTGGAATTACCATGCCAGAATCACGTAGGAAAGAAATTATTGCTTTGGCTAAAAAATTTGATATTTTAATAGTTGAAGACAGCCCATACCGCGAAATACGATTTGAAGGAGAGCCTCAGCGTACCATTTACGAGTTAGACAACTCAGGACAGGTAATCCTTTTAGGAACGTTTTCGAAAGTATTTGCTCCGGGATTTAGAATCGGTTGGGTAATAGCACACCAAAACATTATAGATAAAATTGTTATTGCCAAACAATCGGCTGATTTATGTACGCCTACTCTAAATCAAAAAATTGCTTTTAAATACATGGATAAAGGATACTTTGATGAAAACCTGAAAGGGATCATCAGGCAATACCACGAAAAACGGGATAATATGCTTAAAGCATTTAAAGAATATATGCCCGATGGTGTGAAATGGACCGAACCTGAAGGTGGTTTATTCCTTTTCTTAACATTGCCAGAACATATGGATGCCGAAATATTATTTAAAAAAGCCATTGAAAATGATGTAGCTTTTGTGCTGGGAAGTGTTTTCCATTGTGATGGCAGCGGAAAAAATACCATGCGTATTAACTTCTCGTATATGTCGAAAGAAAAAACTACCGAAGGAGTAAAACGCCTGGCCAAAGCCATTAAAGAAGAAATGAATGTAGCATAAGATAATTTAATCTTGATCATTTAAAGAGGTATGAAAAAACGTACCTCTTTTCTTTTTAAAATTTAAAACAAAAAAATATATCTACATTTCGTTATATTTGCACTAACCTACAGCAAATTGTAAATGATAAAACTGTCTATAATTATCGTTAATTATAATGTTAAACATTTTCTTGAGCAATGTTTAATATCTGTTTTTAAGGCACTCGAAAATATCCCTTCCGAAGTATTTGTTGTTGACAATAATTCTGTTGATGGCTCTTGTGCTTTAATTAAAGAACGGTTTCCAAAAGTAAAGCTGATAGAAAATAAAAAAAATCATGGTTTTTCCTATGCCAATAATCAAGCCATAAAAAAGGCCAATGGTGAATATATCCTTCTTCTCAATCCAGATACAGTAGTTGAAGAAGATACCTTTTCTAAAAGCATCAATTTTATGGATACTCATCCTGATGCCGGAGGTTTAAGTGTTAAAATGATTGATGGCAAAGGCCAGTTTTTACCCGAATCGAAAAGAGCACTACCCACACCTGCTGTAGCATTTTATAAAATATTCGGACTATCAAAATTATTCCCAAAATCAAAAATTTTTGCCCGCTACCATTTAGGCCATTTAAAAAATGATGAGATAAACGAAATAGAAATTCTTCCTGGTGCTTTTATGTTTTTACGAAAAAAAGCCTTGGATAAAGCCGGCTTACTCGATGAAACTTTTTTTATGTATGGTGAGGATATTGATTTATCGTACCGCATAACTTTATCAGGATTTAAAAATTATTATTATCCCGAAACAACAATTATTCATTACAAGGGCGAAAGCACTAAGAAGGGCAGCTTAAATTATGTGTTTCTATTTTACCAGGCGATGATCATTTTTGCAAACAAACATTTTTCAAAAAAAAATGCAAAAGTATTCTCAACACTTATTAATGCAGCTATCTATTTCAGAGCCTTTCTTTCCATAGTAAATCGTACGTTAAAAACTTTGTTTTTACCCGTTCTGGACATTTTACTTTTTTATACTGCCTTTTATTTAATTGAACCAGCCTGGGAGCAATTTAAATTTAAAGGCCAGGGGAACTATCCCGATACATTTTTACAATATATCGTTCCGGCTTATATCTTTATTTGGGTTTTATCACTCTGGTTTAATGGGGGATACTCCAAACACATCAAATATAAAAATATCATTTCAGGAATAATAACCGGCACAGTTATAATCCTAATTTTTTATGCCCTTTTGCCCATGGAATTACGATTCTCCAGGGCGCTAATAATTATTGGAGCATTTAGTTGTTTTATTTTAGCCATTATAAATCGATATATTGCACATTGCCTCCCATTTACACACCATAAATTTTTTAATACAAAAAAATTAAAAATGATTATTGCCGGTTTAGAAGATGAAATTCAACGAGTAAAACAGATCATCTCTGAAACCAATATTTCCCCTGAAATTACTGGATATGTATCTCCTGAGCAGACATCAAGCACATCTTATTATTTGGGTAGTTTGGATCAAATAGAAGAAATCATAAAAATTCATCAAATCGACGAAATCGTATTTTGTGCTAAAAATATTCCTGCACATAAAATCATGAATATAATGTTGAAGGTTTCGAGTTTTGATGTTGATTTTAAAATAGCTCAACCAGAAACACTCTCAATAATCGGAAGCAACTCAATAAATACATCCGGGGATCTTTATGCAGTAGAAATAAATTCTATCGCTAAAGAAAAAAACATTCGAAACAAAAGATTTTTCGATATAATATCATCAACTCTCATATTGATAATCAGTCCATTGCTTTTGCTATTTTCAAAAAATTCCTTTAACTTAATAAACAATTCGTTTAATGTTTTGTTAGGATTTATAACCTGGGTAGGATATTAC
This sequence comes from Bacteroidota bacterium, assembly GCA_034189025.1. Taxonomy (GTDB): domain Bacteria; phylum Bacteroidota; class Bacteroidia; order Bacteroidales; family UBA12077; genus UBA12077. The sequence goes on along the minus strand of JAXHVS010000071.1, from coordinate 18,759 downwards.
CAGGATGATAAAATTAAAACAAATCATCTGCCTAAAATTAAAGATGGTATTTTATCTCCTGTAATACTTGTAAATAAAACAGGTTATAACCAAACAGTATGTAATAATGCAAATATGATATATGCAAAAAACTATACCGTTTGGAATGATCTTAGAATCCTGCTTAAAGGAATAAATCAATTAGACAGAAAAATAAAAAGTGTTTAATAGCAAAATGTACAACAAAGTATAATGTTATAAAATTATGGCAAAAGTAGAGATATTACTGCCTGCAATGGGCGAAGGAATTATTGAAGCAACACTAACCAAGTGGCTTGTAAAAGAAGGTGATAAAATTGAAGAAGATCAATCAATTGCTGAAATAGCAACCGACAAGGTTGATTCTGAAATACCATCACCTCAAGATGGTGTAATTGAAAAATTATTATTTAATGAAAATGATATTCCCAAAGTGGGTGATACTATTGCAATATTAAAGGTAGAAGGAGATAACGATGCTGAAGTAGAAACATCTAAAAAGCAAGAACCGGAAAAAACAAAAAAAGAGGAAAAACATTCAAAAGCAATACAACAAGATGAGCCTAAAGAAGAACTATCCACATCATCTCAATCAGAGCAACCTATTGGTAGCCGTACACCCAAAGGAAGATTTTTATCACCATTGGTTAGAAACATTGCCGAAAAAGAAAATATTACGGCCAATGAACTCGACCAAATTAGAGGAAGTGGAAATACAGGAAGAATAACCAAAGATGATATTATCAACTATATAAATACAAGATCGGCGGGTGGTGTTCAAGCTGTACCTGAAGTTTCCGATGAAAAACAACAAAAACCTTCAGAACCTGCCAAACCACAAATTAGTAAAGACCAACTTTATGGTGGTGGCGATTATGAAATTGTGCAAATGGACCGAATGCGTAAACTCATTGCTAACCATATGGTTCAATCGAAACAAATATCGCCGCATGTTACTTCCTTTGTCGAAGCTGATGTAACGAATATGGTAAAATGGAGAGAAAAAAATAAAGGGAAATTTCAGGAACGCGAAAATACTAAATTAACATTTACCACCCTATTTATTGAAGCAACGGTTAAAGCATTAAAAGATTTTCCAACAATTAATGTTTCTGTTGATGATGATAAGATTATTCTGAAAAAGAATATTAACATCGGAATGGCAACCGCATTACCATCAGGAAATCTGATTGTTCCGGTTATAAAAAATGCTGATAAATTAAACTTAGCTGGTTTAGCTTCAAATGTAAATGATTTAGCTAGCCGAGCCAGAGAAAACAAATTAAAACCCGAAGAAATTCAGGGCGGAACATTTACGATTACCAATTTTGGAACTTTTCAAAATATATCGGGAACGCCAATCATTAATCAACCGCAAGCAGCAATTTTAGGAATTGGAAGCATCACTAAAAAACCAGCTGTAATTGAAACAATTGAAGGAGACGCTATTGCCATTAGGCATATCATGATTCTTTCATTAGCTTACGATCACAGAGTAATTGATGGTGCATTAGGAGGGATGTTTTTAAAACGCATTGCCGATTACCTGGAAGACTTCGATTTAAAAAGGAATATTTAAGAAACAAAAAACTCCGGTCATTTACCGGAGTTTTTTTATAATATCAACATTTACAAAACTTCATATAATTTTATTACATTTGTTCAAAGAGTTTTATATTTGGCTATAAATTACTTAAACCAATAAAATCCTATATTAATTTGTAGCTTATTAAAAAAACTAATAATAACGAACAAATGAGGAAGCATTTACTTACTTTTATAATTATTCTTACCACATTTAGCCTTTCTTTTTCACAATCAAAAAAAGAGTTAAAAAGGGCTTTTGTTAACGCTGAATTTTATCTTTTATATAACGAATATAAAGAAGCTTTGCCTCTTTTTATGGAACTTTATAATTCAGGCCGTGAGGATGCAAATATTAAACATCGTATTGGATATTGTTATTTAAACATTCCCAACCAAAAAGATAAGGCTATCCAATATTTAGAAGAAGCTATTCAGGATATTTCCGAAAATTATAAAGTTGGAGATTATAACGAAAAACAAGCTCCAATTGAAGCCTATTATTATTTAGGTATTGCCTACAGAGTTAACAACCACATTGAAAAAGCTATTGAGGTTTTTAATAAATATAAAGAACTCCTCGACCCTGCAAATCAAGAAAAAAATAAATTGGTAGAAACACAATTAACTGCCTGTAAAAATGCCATTGAATTGAGCAGAAAGCCTACCAATATTATGGAAACCAATTTGGGCAAAAACATTAATAATGAATATCCCAATACAAACCCTGTTGTTTCGGGCGATGAAGAAACAATTGTATATTCAAGTGAATTAAGATTTTACAGTGGTGTTTTTATGTCGAAAAAAAGAGACGGCAGATGGCTTCCGGCAAGAAATATTTCGTTGGAATTTAATTCAGAATTCCCTGTTGTTCCGGTTTTTATTACAAGAAACGGAAACACTCTGTATCTCCAAAGAAATGATCAGGATATTTACAATCTTTATGTAAGCAGTTATAATAATGGAGTATGGAGCCAGTTGGAAAAATTAAATAACAATATCAACTCTAAAGCAAATGAAATTCATGCATGTATTACTGACGACGGGAAAACCTTATATTTTGTAAGTAATAGAGAAGGAGGATTTGGAGGATTTGACATTTACAAATCAACATTAGATGAAAATGGTGAGTGGGGGCCACCTATTAACCTTGGAGCCACAATAAATAGTTACTTAGATGAAGTTACTCCCTTTATTTCCGAAGATGGTAAAACACTTTACTTCTCATCTCAGGGACATTATAATATTGGAGGATTTGATATTTTTAAAGCAACTAAAAGTGGCAACTCATGGGCAAAACCACAAAATCTGGGATATCCATTTAACACAACCGATGATGACATCTTCTTTTTCCCGTTAAACAATGGGAAAATTGCTTATTATTCAAAATTTAAAGAAACAGGATTTGGAGAAAACGATATATATCGAATTGAAATTTTTGATCAAGAAATCATTCCCGAAGAAGAATAAAAAAACCATAAAAAATATAAATTTCAAATCATTACAATCAATTTTATCTAAATAGGAAAAAAATATTGATTAGAGAGAAAATATTATTATTTTTAATTAATTTCGTATGTTTTGAAAATGGATAAAAAAAATGAAAAAAATAATACTAGCCTGTTTATTAACCCTTAGTTATATCTCTGTTTCTTCGCAAGAATACTACCAACTGGAAGAAATGTTTCTTGATGCTGATTCCTGGTTTTTTTACGAAGATTACAAAGAAGCACTTCCTTTATTTCAGCGAGTACTAGATGCCGATTCAACAAATTATAATGTGATGTATAAAATTGGATTTTGTTACCTTCACATCCCGGGACAAAAAATAAAATCCATTCCATATTTAGAAAAAGCAGCAGAGAATTATACCCTTAATTACCGAAACAATACCTACGCAGAAAGAAAAGCCCCATTAGACGCCGTATTTTATCTGGGTAATGCGTACCTTATAAATAATCAAATAGACGAAGCTATTGATGCATATACCGCTTTTCAAAATAAAATATCACAAAATAAAAAAATGCTTAATAAAGATATTTACGACAAAGCGTATATCCAAAAACAATTTGATGCTTGCCGAAATGCTTTAAAATTTCAGGAAAACCCAGTCAATTTTATTGCCAACAACTTAGGAAGTCCAATAAACACGCGATTTACTGAATTTAACCCCGTTGTTTCGGGCGATGGTTCTACCTTGGTTTTTACAACATCCCTTAAATTTTATGATGCAATTTTTTATTCTAAAAAAGAAAATGGAAAATGGACTTATCCCATCAATTTAATGGCTCAATTAGGTGTTGATGATAATACCTCTACCCTATCCTTATCACAGGATGGAAAAGAGCTTTACCTCTATCGTGATGATGATTTTGACGGGAATATATATGTTAGTTTTTTCCGTGATGGAACATGGACAAAAGTTAAAAAATTAAATGAGAATATAAACACTAAATATTGGGAATCACACGCTTCGTTAGCTCCTGACGGGAAAAAATTATATTTTACAAGTAACCGTGAGGGAGGGATCGGTGATCTGGACATCTACGTTTCGGAACGCTTAACGGATACAACCTGGGGTGTCCCTAAAAATCTGGGAGAAAATATTAATACACAATGGAATGAAAATACGCCATTCTTATCTGTTGATGGAAGTAAACTCTTTTTTAGCTCCGAAGGACATGAAAATATGGGTGGATATGATATTTTTTATTCCGAAAATATTAACGGAGAATGGAGTAAACCGGTAAACATTGGCTATCCAATTAATACTACCGATCATGACTTATTTTTTGTACCATACAAAAATGGCCAATATGCCTACAGCTCTGAATATTCATATTTAGGACACGGGGGAGCTGATATTTATCTTTATCAACTTTTTCATATTCCACAAAACAATCGGATTAAGGTAGAAGGTATTTTAACCATGGATAATCCCCATAACCGAAACCATAAAGATTTTATTATTCATATTACCGATACGGTAAATAATGATACCATTGCAATACTCCATCCGGATAAAGACAAAGAAAAATATCAATACAGAACATCACGAGGAAAAGATCACCTGGTTTGGGAAGGAGAATCTGATAAAGGAGATCTTTATTTTATCTCAAAAGAATACAAGATTATAGAAAAATTTCTTGAACCTATTGAGCTAAAAGAACCCAAGAAAATTGCACTTGAAGATTCCGTCCCTGAAATAAAACTAGAGCAAGATAATTTCCAGGTCATAAGTGATCAGGAAAACGTAAAAATTAAACTTTCGCTTCAAAAAGGGAATAAACTTATTGTAAACACTTTTTATAAAGATAAACTTATAAATAGCGAAGAGTTTAACATTCAAAAAGAAGAATTTATCTATGAATATAAACCACTTGAAGGCCAGACCAAAATAAGATTCAGCCTGATCGACAAAAACAACAATATTAAAACAGAAGAAGTTACGGTATCATTCACCCCTGCTGATACAGAAGCTGAACTTGCCATTACAGAACAAATTGTTAATTTTAGCAATGGAGAAAAAAAGGTTAAAATTAAACTCTCTGTGGAGAAAAATTCCAAATTATATGTTGAAACTTATGTAGAAAATAAACTAATAAACAAAGAAAGTTTCGATGTTAAAAAAGATGAATTTACCTATGAATTTGAACCAAAAGCCGAAAATAGCCGCCTATTATTTAAACTGATAGACAAACATCAAAACATTAAAAACGAAGAGATTATAATTTTCCATAAACCTGTAAGCAAAGAATTGGAAGATGTACTAAATAATATTATCTCTTTCGATTTAAAAACATTTAAACAAATTATTACATCAAAAGATATAACCCAAGCCAAAACTGTAAAAGAACTAATTAATAATTTTTATACACAAGCTGACAACGCTGGATTATCGGAGCAAGATGCAAAAGCATTAATTGTTGCATTAGCCATAAATGCCTCAAATAATACGAATAAATTTATTTCAGATCTTGCAGAAATAGCTACCGGAGATTTAAAATTTGTTTTAGATTCCGCTATTCAACATAATTTACCATTTAACTCAAATTTAGATGTTGTAAATTATTTGAAAAAATTAACAGCAAATTATAATTATACTTACACTGATATTGTAAACTTACTTGAAACATATTTGCAGACCTCTGATTTTGAAGTTGAATATCTTACACAAATTTTAACTGAACTTGCAAACTATGATTTTAATACAATCCTTGAAAATATGGATTTCTCAGCGTTAAATATTATTACACTCGAAGATTTTAAGAATTATCTGAACCAACAAAATGTTTATAACAGCAAACAATTAGAACAGATATATGCAATATTTGAAGGATTATTGCTAAATGAAGCAACTGAAACAGAACCTTCAGATGATAAAAAAATAACAAGAAAATCAGAAGATAATAATCAATGGTTATTAATAACCAGCGTTATTGCTTGCTTTATAATCTTAGGTTTAATCATTGTTTTCTTTAATCGAAGAAAAAAAAAGAATAGAACCAGAAGAGATAAAATTGAATAATAATAAAAATTAGTATTTTTATTTATTATTATGTAAATTGAAAATTGTTTTCAATCATTATAATCTATGAGAAAAATTATTCTGTTCATTCTATTTTCCTTGCTTACAGCAGATTTTTATGCACAGGAAAATATTGATGTAAAAGAAATCTTTATGGATGCTGAATATTATATCCTCTATGAAGATTACCAAGAAGCACTTCCTCTTTATCAAAAATTATTAAACAATGGTAAAAATGATGCCTACGTCAATTATCGTATTGGCGAATGTTATTTAAACATTCCCGGATTAAAAGATAAGGCTATCCCTTATCTTGAAAAAGCTAAAGAAAATATTTCCTTAAAATTTAGGGAAGGTTCGCTAAAAGAAACTGCGGCTCCGGAACAAACCCTGTTTTACCTTGGGAAAGCCTATCAAATCAACAACAAATTGGATAAAGCTATAGAATACTATCAAAAATTTAAGGAGATGTTGGCCGTTAATGATATTTATAATATAGACTATGTTGACCAACAAATTCAAACTTGCATAAATGCAAAAGAATTAATGAAAAATCCGGTAAAAATTAAAAAAACAAATCTGGGAAAACCTATAAACAACGAATATTCTAACACAAGGCCAGTAGTTTCTGCTAACGAAAACAAACTTCTGTATACCACAAAATTAAAATTTTACGATGCCATATTTTATTCCCAAAAATCAAATGGTGAATGGCAGGAACCCGAAAACCTAAGTCCTGTTATTAGATCCGATGGTGAGTTTTATCCATCATCTATTTCCTGCGACGGAAAAACCGTTATCTTATTTAAATATGAAGGCTATAGTGGCGATCTATACATTAGCAGGTATGAAAATGGTACCTGGCAGATCCCTGAAAAATTAAATAAAAATATTAATTCTCGATCCTGGGAAACAAATGCATGCCTGTCTCCCGATGGAAACACAATTTATTTTGTAAGCGACCGAAAGGAAGGTTTTGGCGGGCTGGATATATACAAATCTACCTGGGATGAAGAAACACAAGACTGGGGAGAAGCCATAAATTTAGGCCCTGAAATAAATACTCCATTTAACGAAGAAATGCCCTCGGTTTCTGAAGATGGAACAACCCTCTATTTTAGCTCTCAGGGACATTACAGTATGGGAGGGTTTGATATATTTTATGCAAACAAATCGGACGAAAATCAATGGTCTACTCCTGTTAATATTGGTTACCCCATAAACACAACCGATGATGATCTTTATTTCTGTCCTGTTAAAAAAGGGAATTATGCATATATTTCTAGATTTGATGAGGATGGTTTTGGACAGGAAGATATTATTCGTATTGAAATATTCTCCCCCGATCATCCATTTCTTGTAAATGTTAAAGGACAAGTTACTTTACAAGATAATCAAACCGATTTTAATCCAAATGATTTTAATATACTTATAATGAACTCATCTAAAACTAAAATTTTAGATACTCTCTTATTAGATGAAAAAACCGGAAAATATAGTGTTGACTTAAAACCAGGCAACTACAACTTTTTTTTTAACGGAAAAGAATATAAACAAAAAACAAAATCATTAATTATTCCTGAAAATTATACACGCGATGATTTAACGCTAAATGTTGAATTAGTTCCATTAGCTGTAAGTACAGGCGAATACCTTACCATTAAAAGCATTTTTTTTGACTTTGATTCATACCATTTAACAAAAGAAGCAAAAATTGAGCTTGAACGATTGTATAACTTAATGATAAAATACCCCAGTTTATACATCGAAGTTATTGGACATACCGATGCCATAGGATCTGCTTTTTATAATTTAGAATTATCCATTAAGAGATCGCGTGAAGCTATAAATTATTTAACGCAAAAAGGAATAGAACAAAAAAGATTTGTAGCCAAAGGAGCAGGGAAAGAAGAGCCAGTAGCTATCAACACTAACGATGATGGCTCAGACAATCCAGAAGGACGACAATATAACCGACGAGTAGAAATTAAGATTCATAAATCAGATAAAAAATTAATTATAAAAGACGATATAAATATTCCGGAACATCTAAAACACAAAAATTTATCTTATTATATTTTAGTGAAAAAACAAAAAGATAAATTACCAGACAATTATTTTGATCAATACAAAGCATTAAATGATTATCAGATTAAAGAACATAAAAATTCAGAATATGTATATACGCTGGGAAATACGAAAGAAAAATCTGAATTAATTAAAATTTTTAATACCGTACTTGAATTAGGTTTTGATAATGCCGAAATTATTTCGAGTTATGATTTACAAAATATCCTACATCAAAACAAAACACGATCAGAGGTTATGAACCTTGGTAATAGTAATCCATTATTTGCTATTCAATTAAAAGCACTCAAAAACCCGGTAAATTTAGAAACATTTAATCCACTTCAAGTAAAAGAAATTAAATGCCTGGATGGCTATTATCGGTACATTTATGGTGAGTATAATTCCTTCAAAAATGCCAAAGAAAAATTAAATGAAATCATTGAAAAGGGATATACTGATGCATTCGTGGTAAATTTAAATCAGTTAAAATAAAACGATTGAACATTTTAAATGGCAAAATAACTCAGCTAAGAGCTATTGAACCCAAAGATATAGATTTAATATATCAATGGGAAAACAATACGGATATATGGCAGATAAGTAATACACTAACTCCTTTCTCCCGATCGATTATCAAACAATTTATAGATAATGCCCATTTAGATATTTTTGAGGCCAAACAATTGCGGTTAATGATTGACAAAATTGATAAAAAACCAACCAAAACGATTGGCACCATTGATTTATTTGATTTTGACCCATTTCATCAGCGCGCAGGTGTTGGTATTCTAATTGCCAATGAAATTGACCGCCAGAAAGGGTATGCTTCAGATGCGTTGGATATTATCATAAAATATTGTTTCTCGGTACTTCAGCTACATCAACTTTACTGTAATATTTCTTGCAACAACACATCGAGCATTAAGCTTTTTGAAAATAAAGGTTTTAAACTGATAGGCACAAAAAAAGACTGGCTGTTAACCCCACAAGGTTGGAAAGATGAATTGATGTATCAACGAATCAACTCCGGAATATCTTTTAAGAAATAATAGTTTTGATTTTCAACATCAATTTTACAACAATAATGGGTTAACCCATTGGTAACAACCAAATATTCTACATTTAACTTCATATTATACCGCACAATCTGATCAAAAACTTTTTGATCAATCTTAACATTTGTTGCCTTACACTCAACAATTAAAAATGGTTGTCCCAAGCGATTATAAACAACAGCATCGCTCCTTTTCGACAAAGTATTTAGTTTAAATTCTTTCTCAACAGCTATTAGCGATGCAGGATATTTTTTTTCTTCCACAAGGTATTTCAGAAAATTTTGCCGAACCCACTCTTCAGGTGTTAATAAAACATATTTCTTTCGGATAAAATCAAAAATATATTTTCTTTGTTCTTTAAATTTTATATTAAACGAATAAGTTGGTAAATTTAGCCGTTCCATTTTAGTGAGAGATTAAAATAAATTTAACCGAAATATCATGTTTTTTAAAGAGAAAAAAAAATTATACACAATAATATGAAAACAAAAGATGAAATAGTAAAAGATTGGCTCCCAAGATATACAGGTTGCCCTTTAGACAAATTTGGAGAATATATCCTTTTAACAAATTTTAGTCATTATCTAGAATTATTTGCCGAGTGGCATAACGTATCCATTATAGACCTGTCAGCCAACATGCCATGTGCTACAGCTGATGGAATTACCATGATAAATTTTGGAATGGGAAGTGCAAATGCAGCAACCATTATGGATTTATTAAGTGCTATCGAACCCAAAGCGGCATTATTTCTGGGAAAATGTGGAGGGTTAAAAAAGAAGAATAACCTGGGCGATTTTATTTTACCTATTGCTGCTATTCGCAGTGAAGGTACATCTGATGATTATTTACCACCAGAAGTCCCTGCATTGCCCGCTTTTAAATTACAAATGGCGGTATCAAGTGCTATCCGAGAAATTAAACGCGATTATTACACCGGAACGGTTTATACAACCAATAAAAGAGTGTGGGAATATGATAGCAGATTTAAAAAGTACTTGCAAAAAACACGATCAATGGCTATCGATATGGAAACGGCAACCATTTTTATTGTTGGGTTTGCTAATGAAATTCCTTCTGGCGCCCTGCTAATGGTTACAGACCAACCGATGATTTCTACCGGCGTAAAAACAAGCAAAAGTGATAAGCTGGTTACCGAGAAATTTGTCGATCATCATGTTAGAGTAGGAATTAATGCATTGAAAGAGATTAAAAACAATGGCGAATCGGTTAAACATTTACGTTTTTAAACCTAATGTCTAATGTATTGGTTAAAAAGAATATTTGTATGAAATACGAACAAGTAATTGCTGATTTAAAAAACAAAATCTATAAACCCATCTATTTTCTATTTGGTGATGAACCATACTTTATTGATTTAATTACCAAATATATACAGAACAATGTTTTAACCGAAGAGGAAAAAGCTTTTAATCAAACCATTTTATATGGAAAGGATACCGATATCTATACCATAATAAATGCAGCCAAAAGATTCCCGATGATGGCTAACCACCAGGTTGTTATTGTTAGAGAAGCACAAGATATTAAAGATATCGAGCCGTTGATACATTATGCAACAACTCCCTTAAAATCAACAATACTAGTTATTAATTACAAATACAAAACGCTTGATAAAAGGAAAAAACTTTATAAGGTAATTAATGAAAATGCGGTAGCTTTCGAATCGCGAAAGCTTTACGACAATGAAATCCCCGGATGGATTAATAATTACGTAAAAACGAAAAATAAAGAAATTGAACCAAATGCCGGAATGCTGTTAAATGAGTATCTGGGCAACGATTTAAGCAAAATTGCCAATGAGCTGGATAAACTCATCATTACATTACCCGAAAATAATGTTAAAATTACCACCTTGCATATTGAACGCAATATCGGAATCAGTAAAGATTATAATAATTTTGAGTTACATAAAGCGCTAACCCAAAAAAATATTTTAAAAGCTAACCGAATAGTAAACTATTTTGCCCATAATCCGAAAGATAACCCGATAACGCTAACATTAACTTCGCTGTATATGTTTTACAGTAAAGTACTGGCTTATCATTTTATCAAAAATAAAAAAGACCGTCGCAGTGTTGCTGCAACATTAAAAATAAACCCATATTTTCTTGGCGATTATGAAACTGCCGCCAGACAATATAATCCAAAAAAAACAGTTGAAATTATTGAGATGCTTAGAGATTATGACCTACGATCGAAAGGATACAATAATGTGAGTACATCGCACGGAGAATTATTAAAAGAACTGGTATACAAAATATTACACTAATTTTTTTAGCATGACTATTTTTATCATTATTGTAACATCGTTGATATCTATTGTGGCTTTTGGCAATAGGGAACTTTTTGAGAAGTTACAGTTAAACCCTTATAAGGTATACCATAAAAAAGAATGGTTCAGATTAATATCCCATGGGTTCCTGCATGCCGACTGGGTACATTTAATCATCAATATGATTGTCCTGCTTTCGTTTGGTAGTGCTGTAGAAAATATTTTCAAACAATTGGCAGCCAACGGAATCATCAAATCGCCGGTTCTTGTTTTTGTGTTACTGTATTTTATTAGTATGATTGCAGCAACCCTGACTTCTGTTTTTAAACAAAAAGATAACGCATGGTACAATTCGGTAGGAGCTTCCGGAGCTGTTTCTGCCGTAATTTTTACCAGTATCTTTTTCCAACCATTGTCCAGGCTTTATTTGTACGCCGTAATTCCTATTCCGGGAATTGTTTTTGGCGTTTTATATCTCGGATATTCACATTATATGAGTAAAAAAGGTGGAGATAACATCAACCACGATGCCCACTTTATTGGTGCGGTAGTAGGTTTTATTTTCCCCTTATTTATCGATCCTTCTTTAATTCATGTATTTTTAAATCAACTTTTTTAATTTTTATTGGATATGAATAAAGCTGTATTTTTCGACAGAGACGGAGTAATTAACTTTGAACGTGGCGAATATACTTACCTCCCAAAAGATTTTGTAATTAACGAAGGTATTATTCCATCGTTAAATAAATTACAGGAACATGGATTTTTATTGATTATCGTAAGTAACCAGGGAGGGATATCCAAAGAGTTGTATACCAAAGAGCAGGTCGAAAAAGTACATCAATATTTAGCAGATGAACTAAAAAAACACGAAATACAACTAACCGAAATTTATTATTGCCCGCATCATGCGGCATTTGAAAATTGCTTGTGCCGCAAACCCAAAAGCATGATGCTGGAAAAAGCCATTGCCCGGTTCGATATCGATATCCATCAATCATACATGATTGGCGACAGCGAACGAGACATCACAGCTGCCGAAAAAGTTGGTTTAAATACCATTAAGATTGAACCTAACGAGAATATTGAAAAATATGTAGATAAAATTATCAGTAATAATGAAGCCTGAAACAATTACCCAAATGATTGACTTATTAAAAAAAGATAAGCTAATCTTTAAGAAGGATTTTACTTCGGAAGATCTTACTGCTGAACTTATTTTAAAATTACAAAAGAAGATTAAAAAAGAACATTTAATTATCCGATGGTTATTAGGAGTTACGCTACTATTGATTTTTCTGACTTTTCTCTACTTAGAGCTAACGTTAAATAGTTCTACAAAATTTGCCGAACATATCGTTCGTTTTTGGTATATTTTTATCCCTACATTAACAATCAATATCTTTCTTTCAAAATACAGCTGGAATGCAAAAAGAAACTTATTGATACTTGATTTATTAGAAAAAGAAATAATAACCGAAACTAAATAAAATGGAGTATTACAAAAACCTGCATCCCCAGCTGGAATCTAATAAATTCCATCTTATCCTGGGAATTCTTTTTGTTATAATATCAATCGCTTGGATTATAATAAATTTAGTTGAAGATGGGTTTTTAACTATTTTCGATTGGTTTTACAGCTTTATCTTATTTTTAAATGGAGTAGTTTTACTTTTACAATATCAAGGAATTAATATAGATCGTATTTTTGGGAAAAAATTCATTCGAGTTACTCCCCAACAAATTGGATACAAACCCACGCATAGAAGTAAAGAACAAATTGTAAACTGGAAAGAAGTGGAGGCTATAAAGTTTAACATCTTTTCTGTTGACATTATCAGCCATTCTCATACATTAAATATTAGTTATCAGTCATAAAGCTATCAGGATATACAAAAATTAAAACAAACCATAGTACAAACCGCCGAACAAAAATCTATACCTGTTCAGCATAAAAATTAATAACCCTTATGTCATGCCGGTAAATACATTCATACTATTTAATGGCAATTATCATCGTAAAGAAGATTTTGGATTGAGCCACAACAACAGAGCTTTTTGTTATGGAGATGCCCTTTTTGAAACCATGTATGCCAATGGTACGCAAATACAATTCTTTCCCGACCATATGATTCGCTTGCGGTTCGGAATGAAAGCTCTCGGAATGGAAATTCCGGTAAATATTGAAAAAGATACTATTGAAAAAGAAATCATCAAACTTTTACATAAAAATAAACTTTTTCAGGGAGTAAGAATACGGTTAACTGTTTTTAGAAACGAAGGAGGGAAATACACACCTAAAGATAACTCGGTTTCGTATTTGGTAGAAACAGAGTATTTGGAGAATGCACAATACCTACTCAATACAAAAGGCTTATCTATTGGAATATTTGATCAAATAAAAAAACCGGCAAATAAACTGTCCAATCTAAAATCGGCTAATGCATTGATTTACATTCAGGCCGGTTTGTATGCCCAACAAAATAATTACGACGATTGCCTGTTAATCAACGAACAAAACCATTTGGTTGAGGGGATAAATTCAAACCTTTTTCTTATAAAAGATAATACCCTATATACGCCTCCTTTGAGCGATGGCCCGGTAGCCGGCATTATGCGCAAACAAATACTAAAAATTGCCGATTCGCTTAACATTAAAATTATGAATAATCAATCCTGCGAAGAGCAACAACTGCTTCAGGCCGATGAAGTATTCTTAACCAATAGTATTTCAGGGATACGATGGGTCGTTGGCTATAAAGGCCGCCGGTATTTTAATCATACAGCAAAATTGCTGGTGGATGCATTAAATAAATATGCTTTTGAATGATTGATATTAATAATGGTGTCGTTAATTCATGGCCGGATTTTCCGGGAAATTAGCCCATATCTTATATTTTTTCCCCAGTTCGTTCAATGTTTTTTTCCAAATATTTTTACCCGCCGACATAATTTTCGAGGCTTTTACTTCGGATACCAACCATGCATTCTCAGCAATTTCATCCTCAAGTTGTTGTGGACGCCATCCTGAATATCCCAAAAAGAAACGCACTTGCGAAGGTTTTACCATGCCTTCCTTAACCAGCTCTTTTAAGCGATCAAAATCGCCACCCCAATAAACATTTTCCACTACATGTATTGAGTTAGGGACTAATTCTCCTAAAGTATGAAGAAAGTGAACCGTATCCTTAGCCACAGGGCCACCTACATAAACTTTGGCTTTAAAATTAGGAAAATCAGAAAGTACCTCATTTACCGGCAAATCAATGGGTTTATTTAATACAAATCCTACCGAACCTTGATCGGAATGTTCGGTTATAAAAACAACCGAACGTTTAAAATAAGTATCCGAAAGCAGAGGTTCCGAAATCAATATTCTGCCCTGCTTCGGGGCTAAATTTTCATGTTGGATATTTAAGAAATCAAAATTTAAGTACATTCCCATAGGTTGAACACTTATACTTGAATTACAAATTAATTAAATTTTTTCAATTTCTGAAAATAATTCATCACAATTTAACAATTATTAACATCCTAAATATCAATTTATTTAAAGAATGTATTCAAAATTAATTCGCCAAACTTCATCGCCTGTTTCAGTTATAATAATAAACGAAAGATTAAGTTAGTCGTCCAAAAATGTGATGATATCAAATTTTTATCTATTTTAGAGATGAATTTTTATTAAAAAAAGTTGCTGATGAATCGCCTTTTACAAAGAAATTTATCAATTCTCTGTTTTTTAATACTTTGCATTTCATCTTCCTTTGCTAATAATAATCCTGATCTGAAAGATCCTCAGCTTAAAAAGGATGATGTGCAGATTGAGATGACAGATATTATTGTTAAAAACATCGAAACTGAAATTAAAATCCATTTTAAAGATCCGGATTTCAGGCAAACATTCGAAGGCTATCCTGTTACGGTTTATATTAATGGGAATCCGGTAGAGACAAAAGTTGTAAAAGGTGTTGCAACATTAAACTATAAGTTTAAGAAAAAACAAACTTTTCAAATCCAAATTTCTGAATACACGTTTACCAAAAAAGTAACACCCATCCCATTGTGGTTCTCCGTCATCCCTCCATTAATCGCTATATTATTTGCCCTTATTTTTAAAGAGGTATTTACCGCTTTATTTATTGGCATTTTGGTTGGAACCACTACCATGTTCTGGTATCAGGATGTGTCGCTGTTTACGGCTATCTTTAAAGGGATTTTTGCTATTGTCGACACCTATGTTTTAGATGCCCTAACCCAAAGCGGACATATGGCTATTATCATTTTTTCAATGCTTATCGGTGCAATGGTAAATATTATTACCCGCAATGGCGGGATGAAAGGGATAGTTAACATTTTATCCAGATATGCCAATAGCCCGCGATCCGGACAATTTGTTACCTGGCTATTGGGAATTGCTATTTTTTTCGACGATTATGCCAACACGCTGGTGGTAGGAAATACTATGCGCCCGGTTACCGACCGTCTTAAAATTTCGAGAGAAAAGTTGGCTTATATTGTAGATTCAACAGCTGCACCTATTGCTGCCATTGCTTTTGTTACCACATGGATTGGCGCCGAACTAAGTTATATTCAGGATGGAATAGCTACCATCGGTATTGACGAAAGTCCATACAATGTATTTATTAATTCGTTAGCCTATTCGTTTTACCCGATTTTTACCTTAATTTTTATTCTGATTCTTATCCGTAAACAGGCTGATTTCGGGCCTATGTTTAAGGCTGAAAAAAGAGCCAGGTTATCCCAGGCAAAATATATGGATGACGATAACACCACCTTTTCCAACCAGCTCAATGAGCTGGAAGTACCCGAGCATATCAAACCCCGGTGGTACAATGCAGCGATACCGGTTTTTATTGTCATTTTTGGCACCTTTGCCGGATTGCTTTATACCGGGTGGAACCATGAAGTGTGGAGCAACGATGCCATCGGTTTTTCCAAAAAACTTTCCATAATTATTGGCAACAGCGATTCCTATAAAGCACTGCTCTGGTCATCTATCTCCGGAGTGCTGATGGCTATTTTACTTACCCTTTCGCAAAAGATATTAAACTTAAAAAATACGGTTGACAGTATGATTAATGGATTCCGTACCATGTTAACCGCTATTGTTATTCTGATTTTAGCCTGGTCCATTGCCCTGGTAACCAAACATCTGCATACTGCCAGTTTTATTTCACAAATCCTGGTAAGTATTAATATTTCGCCACAATTTATTCCTGCCCTTACTTTTATTTTAGCTGCGCTGGTAGCTTTTTCCACCGGCTCGTCGTGGGGTACCATGGCCATATTGTACCCGTTAATTCTACCAGCATCGTGGTTGATTGCACAAAATTACGGGTTGGAACATGGCGGATCGCTGGATATTTTCCACAATGTGGTTTCGGCCGTATTAGCAGGCTCCGTTTTGGGCGACCACTGCTCACCCATTTCGGACACTACGATACTGAGTTCGCTGGCCAGCTCGTGTAACCATATCGATCACGTACGGACGCAATTGCCGTATGCTTTAACGGTGGGTGGCGTAGCCATTTTTGTAGGGACCATTCCTTCTGCTTTTGGTATTTCATCGTGGATATTATTCCCTGCAGGGATCCTTATCCTTTATATTATTGTAAGGGTTTTTGCAAAAGAATATTAACCGGTTATTCCATCCACGATGTCGACGAAAGTAACACCATGAGCTTAACTTCCGCCGAATTTTAGAATAGCTTTTAGTTTATTATTGAAATTAAAATACTTACTATAAAAATAGCAATTAATAATGCTAATACATTATACCGAATTAAAAATTCGGCAATGAAAAAAAACGGAAATACAATTTCCACTTAGCGAGGGTGGTGGAGATGCAGAACCATGAACTTAACGAACAGCTGGCTTTGATTAGCCAACTTGACGAGGAAGATAAGAAAACCATTTTCCGCATTGTTGATAAAATGCTTAGCAATAAAAAATTCAAAGACTTCTTTAACAAAAATATTGCAACACTTTAAAAATAGACAGACGGCGGTAGAACCGCCGCCTAACTGTTATATTATTTATTTATTCTTTATAGCCTCAGATGAACTGAGAATGCTGATATAATTTACATTATGTTACAATACGAGCCTGCCTGCCGGCAAGGCAGGTGATCATGATTTTTGATGAATGCACTTTTTCTGAACTTTTGGGGCGCTCCCGATAGCTATCGGGAGGAGTGAAGTAAAGGGCATGAAGAAAAAACAACTTATTAAATTTATCCTTTCATTTTTGCAGGATCCTGTCTAGAATCAAAAATATCTGTAATGTAAATATATTCGTCTACAACTCTGTAAATTATCTTGTAATGTCCTTCAACAAGTCTTCTATGACCTAATTCTAAATGTTCTAATAAATATTCTCTTTGCCCTGAAAGTGGTTGTTCAAGTAGTGTATCTGCGGTATCAAGTATTTTATCTCTTATCTCTATTAACTTTTCATGAGATACTTTTGGAGCAATAAATTCTAAAGCTTCTTCAAGGCTGATTAAAGCTTGATCAGTATAAACTAACTTCATTATCTGCCTATTTGATTTGTTCGTTTTTCAACTTCTTCTCTTGAAAAAAACTTACTTGTTCTAATATTTTCTTCTGATTTTTTTGCTCTGCTTTCTAATTTAGATTGTAGAACTGCTTCTTCTTCAAAAATAGAGCGAAGTTTTTCGAACAATTCATCAATAATCTTTTCATCTGCTTTAGATAAATGATTATGTATGAAATCTCTTTTTTCAATAATGTTCATGATACTCATTTTTTGTTCTCCTACAAATTTAACGTTTTTTATAGACTTTTGTTTCCTATTTTAAAGGATGATATTTATTTAGTTGCTCTGTCAGTTCCTGCAGGTTTACTTGTGCGTAACGTTGAGTACTTTTAATACTTCCGTGTCCTGCTAAATATTGAACTTCTCTTATATTCTTTTCTTCTAACCAATGGCTTATAACGCTGTTTCTTAATTGTATAAACGATTTTAGAAAATCGTGCTTTAATCGAAGTTCTCTTAAAAGTTCCCTTGTTAATTCATTTATTGATTCTTCTCGTCCTGTATTTATTAGCAGTTTACTTTCCCGATAGTTATCGTGATCGGGGATGCAGAACCATGAACTTAACGAACAGCTGGCTTTGATTAGTCAGCTTGACGAGGAAGATAAGAAAACCATTTTCCGCATT
>JAXHVS010000070.1:0-8267 GCA_034189025.1 Bacteroidota bacterium | reverse complement strand
CAACGTTCTATGACAATGAATTACAATAATGCATAAAATAAAAAACGATTTGTTGTTTGCTGAAACTTTTTTCGTGCGCTGTATGCGCTGATTTGGCGCTACATCTTATAACACGGCATCAGAAATAATGCGGGTTACAGTGGTATTCTGACATTTTTTGTTATCTTTAACTTTCGGTAACGGGGGACACTGAAACAGGGCGCAATCCCGCACTATTTCTAAGCCGAAACCGTTACAAGCAAGCCGAAAAAAAAAGACACCGATACAATAACAGTGAAATTTTTGCTGCATGAAAATAAGAAAATAGAAATGCCAACGCTCAAAACAGCACATCCCGCAAAAACCTACAAGCCATCGCTCGAAACCATTTTTGCAGGAAGAGCTGTTTTCTTACACACACATTAGTAGCACTAAATACAGGTTAAAACCAAAATTATTCAATCATGGACTACAGCAACCAAAAGGACAAGACAATAATTGTAAGAGAAAAAGGAAATGTACATCAGATTGCAATTGAAGATATTGTATATGTTGAGTGTGACGGCTATGTTTCAACAATATATACAAATAATAATAAACAGCCAGTTTCTTGTTCTGTTCTTCTCAAAGAAATTGAAGAAAAAGTTGAGGGATACGGATTTTACAGGATTAACCGAAACACTATGGTCAACCTGAAATATTTCAAAAGCTTTATTTCCGGTAAAAAAAGATGTTTTGAAACCACAACAGAGGTAGAAATGAAAGTTTCAAGAAGAAAATGGTGCGTTTTTAGGAAAAATCTCGACAAGTAAAGTACCGCTCGTTTGAAAAAACATACCGCTCATTTATGAAAAAGAGCCGCTTATTAGATTACTCAAATTTTTCTTGACTTGCGGGGTACTTGTGTTGCACCTTTACAAGCACTATCAAGTACTATTTTGAGGTATCAAAATTTAGTAAGTGATAAGGGTGACGCCACTATAAATGCAGCCCATTTATTTTCAAAATATTTTTATTATGAAAAAATTTGTTTTTGAAACTATCGTGAAACCACAGGATTTGCTAACTGAGGAGTTAAGACAGATTAAAGGTGGTCGTCTTGTTAATGCAGGTGACATTAAGTGCAAAAAACCAGGAATTATTAAATGCAAGGTTGGTGATGTGCAACGAGCAGAACTATCTGTGTGGTAATGTAGTTAATGTTAATCAATACCAAGCTACAGATACTGTAGCTTGGTATTTTAAAAGGATATTAATATGATTTGGTCTCAATTTAATTATTTATTTAAGACATCACAGAACAAATTTTACCTTTATAATTCAAGGACAAACGCATTTACTAAATTAAATAAATTCCTATATTACTGCCTTCAAGATGTTAGTAAAGGAAAAAATGAAATTAATAAATTAGAAGAAGAAATACGAAAAATGCTTTTTGAAATAAAAGCTATAGTTCATCATTGGGAAGATGAAAATTATATATTGCAGCAGCAATATCTTAAATACAGTCAATCTTTTAATCCTAAAAATGTTTTGGGGTTAGTAATTGCTCCAACCACTGGTTGTAATTTTGCTTGTCCATATTGCTATGAAGATGGAATTAACTATAAGTCCATGACTCAAGAGGTGGAAAATCGTATTGTAGATTTCATCAAAAAAACCTCTAATGGTGATATTCTGCTTAGTTTAGGATGGCATGGAGGTGAACCTATGATGAAGTTTGATTCCATGGTCAGAATATTAGAGCTTATATCTAAGGAGAAAAGAATAATTCTTAAAGAACATAACTTAGTAACAAACGGATATTTATTGAATAAAGAAAAAAGCAAGGTTTTAAACAAATACAAACTTAACTCCATCCAAATTACTATTGATGGATTAAAAGAACAACACGATAAAAGCAGAAGGAGCAAATCGGGCGGATCATCATTTGATAAAATTATTTCAAATATTGACCATATTTCTGAAAACTATCCTGAATGCTATATTAAAGTTCGTGTAAACATTCATAGTGATAACAAAGCTGATTTTCCGATACTATATAAAGAATTATCAAATAGGTGGAAGAACCGTAATTGTAGTGTGTTTTTTGTTTATGCTACTGATTATGGAAGTTGTAATGTGGCTTGCTTGCAAAATAAGGATAAATTAAAATTTCTTATTGAATTGTATAAAGATTACGGAATTAATGAGATTAAATTCTATCCATTTATTCAACTAGGAGGGTGTACAGCTGATAATAATAATAGCATTGTAGTTGGCCCTGAGGGTGAAATCTATAAATGTTGGGTTGATTTAGACAGAAGTAATAAAGTAGTAGGGCTTTTAGAAACAAATGACATTAATCTGGATTTGATTTCGGATTATGTGATTGGGACCGACAAATTTAGTGATCCAAAATGCAGAAAGTGTTTCTTATTTCCAGTTTGTGACGGTGGTTGTGGTTTATTCAGATTAAATTACAAAAGGTATAACACTAAATATAATGTTTGTCCAATTGAACCGGAAGATATGGGGCTTCTGCTAGAAACTTATCTTGAGCAAAAAAAATGCGAAGAATGTTTTTAACTAAAGAAATGTTTCTCTTGTTTTTATTGGTATTCCTATCAATAAAACCATTTGCACAAGAATGTAGACTTATTGGGGTCATAATAGATGACTTAACAGGCCATCCAATCCCGTATGCCAATGCCATTATTACATCTGCAAAAGATTCGACCGTATTTTTAGGAGCTATTACTGATGATGATGGGCAGTTTATTATAGAGAAAATTAAACAAGGGAAATACCAACTTACATTAAGTTTCATTGGTTATCAATCAGTAATAATGGAAAATCTTTTATTGCAAAGAGGAACCCGGGACATTGGTGAAGTTAAAATGAACATCCTCGCCGAAAATCTGGAAGCAGTTACTATAAAGGCAACTACAACGCCAATAAGCTATAAAGTTGACAAAAAAGTAATTGATGCCGGAAGTTTTCCCGGGGCAAGCATGGCAATGGATTTACTGGAAAATGTACCATCTTTACAGGTTGACATTAACGGGGAACTCACATATAGGGGCGATGGTACATTTAAAGTTTTCGTAAATGGGCATCCTGTTGCCAATGGCATAGAGAAACTGAAGCAAATACCTGCCAATAAAATAAAACGAATTGAGGTAATAACAAATCCATCGGCAAAATACGATGCTGAAGGAACAGCCGGGATAATAAACGTAATACTCAAACGTAACCGTTTGCCCGGCTATGCAATTAATGCCAGTTCGAGTGTAACAACACTCGGCAGCTTTGATTTTCTCTTTTCCATTGAAAAACAACATGAAAAAGGAGGCTGGTACGTAAATGGTGATTTTAGCAACTACATTGGTCGTAAGAGAAGCTATATGCAAAACCAAAACACAATATCTGAAGGGATTTTATATGAAACTAAATCGGATATAAAAGAAGTATTGGGTGGAAAATATAATTCAATTGAGTTGGGTTTTAATTACGATTTAAGTGATAAAGACTATCTCGATTTTTCAGCATACATTAATCCGATGAAAAATACAAACGAAAACAATGCAAATGGTAATGTGTTTGAGTACATTAACTTGCAAGCTGGTGGCGAAAGCGATTATTTGTACAATAGTCAGCTTGATTTAAGCTATCGGTATTTTGGTTTTACGACTTCCTACAAGCACTCATTTTCGGATGAGAAAACAAATAAACTGTCAACCTATGTTGATTTCGCAACATATTTACATCCATTGGATGAAAAACAAGTTGTAACCCGCGATTATGGCTCAATCGTGCAAAAAGAAGGATATATTGGAAAAGAATACAACGAGATATTGCTAAATGCAAATATGGGCTATGAAAATCAGATTTCAGATAATTCCTCGTTAGAAACCGGAGCAAAGGTTGAATTAGACCATAACCCGAAAGTAACCTCTGTAAGTGGAATATTCGATGAAAATGATAACATTACACCTTTCCCGGGTGAGCCATTAAACCAGTCTGTTGACTTTAAGCAAGATGTGTATGCTGCGTATTTGATTTTCAAAAGTAGTTTTGGAAAATTTGAATACCAATTAGGGCTACGATCAGAATTTACAGACCGAAAATCGAATTATGAATATGATGAAACGGATGACTTTAGGAAAGTTATACCTGCCGAAAACCGTTTTTGGGACTGGTTCCCATCACTTCATACAGTATATAGTTTTTCGGAAACACACCAATTGGCAGCCAACTTTACACGAAGGATAAAGCGGCCTGATTATTGGAAACTTGTGCCACTAAGCCAATACGATAGCCCTTATTCGTATTACAAAGGAAATGGCAACCTAATGCCATCGTATGCTAATGCCTTTGAAGTAGCTTACAAAAAATCGTGGGACAAAAATTTTATTGGAATAGAAATATTTGCCCGAAATACTCAGGGATTAATACAAAACTACTCTCGTGTTGATACAGCATACATCTTGGTTATTACACCTGAAAATGTGGGGGATTCATGGAGCATTGGAACAGAATTTATGACCGGGATTGATGTTTTTCATTGGTGGAATGTCAACTTTTCAACAAGCCTGTTTACTTACCAATTGCATGTTAATATTGACAACTTAGACAAAACAGAGAAACAATTTCGCAGCGACAGCAGGCTGAACAATACATTTCTTTTGCCCAAAGCATTTACATTAAAATGGGATTTCATATATCGGAGTCCATCAATAACAGCCCAAACCAAACGAGACGATTACTACTGTTCAAACATTGCAATTAAAAAAGGATTTAAAGACAATACCTGGGTACTCACATTATCATATGCCAATATATTTAACAGTAAAAAATATTCAGTTATCAATAATGGGGATGATTTTAGAATAAATACAGATTACATGGAGAAACCTTTTGCCCGATTCAAAATCGCGTATATTTTTAATAACCAGAAATAATGGGTGTAATTAGATTTGAGAAACAGCCTGATGCAATGGACTGTGGCCCTGTATCGTTAAAATTTATTTCCAGGTATTATGGCAGGGAGTTTTCATTAGAGAAACTTCAAAAGATTTGTTATACTACGCGTGAAGGAGTCTCTCTTTTGTCGATTAGTGAAGCCGCCGAACAAATAGGCTTCAAAACCATTGGTGGTCGTTTAACCTTTGAAAAGGTAACAAAAGAAGCTCCCCTGCCTTGTATAATCCATTGGGATCAAGAGCATTTTGTGGTTGTTTACAAGATTAAACAAAAAAACATTTTCCGAAAACAAACCAAAGTTTACATTTCTGACCCAGCACGTGGTCTTACTAGTTATACCGAAGAAGAATTTAAAAGGCACTGGATTAGCACAAAATCAGGAGGCGAAGACAAAGGCATTGTACTGCTATTGGAGCCTACTCAGGATTTTTACAAGCAGGAAGGTGATAAAATAAAACGGAGTAGTCTGAAATTTTTATTCGGTTATTTTTTGCGATACAAGCGCTTTTTTTGGCAACTCATCATCGGATTGGTTTTGGGCAGCTTGTTTCAGCTCATTTTCCCTTTCCTCACACAGGCCATAGTGGATATTGGTATTACCAACAAAAACATCCATTTCATTTACCTGATCCTATTAGCACAGATGGTATTGATCATCAGCCGCATGTCTGTTGAGTTTATCAGGCGGTGGATACTTCTACACATTAGTACAAGAATAAACATATCGCTTATTTCTGACTTTTTTATCAAACTCATGAAATTGCCCATGAGCTATTTTGACACCAAACTCACAGGTGACATTTTGCAACGTATTGAAGATCACGCCAGGGTTGAGCAGTTTATAACCGCCCGTAGCCTTAATACAATATTTTCACTTTTCACACTCATCATTTTCAGCATTGTTTTATGGATTTATGATGTCAGGATATTTATTATATTTTTTGTTGGCAGTATAATTTACACCCTGTGGATTCTGGTTTTTCTTAAAAAACGGCGAGAACTCGATTTTAAATACTTTGATGCTCGTGCAAGAAACCAAAACAAAACATACCAATTGATACAGGGCATGCAGGAGATAAAACTGCAAAACACCGAGAAACGCCATCGTTGGGAATGGGAGGATGTTCAGGCCGATTTGTTTCATATTAATATTGCATCGTTAAAACTTAAGCAAACCCAGGAGGCCGGGAATATTTTCATCAATGAGGCAAAAAACATCCTGATAACAGTAGTAGCCGCTCTCGCTGTTATCAACAACGAAATGACACTTGGAATGATGCTTGCCACACAGTATATTATTGGTCAGTTAACTTTGCCTATTGAGCAAACTGTTGATTTTATCCATGACTTGCAGGACACGAAGATCAGTTTGGAACGCATTAACGAAATCCATAATAAAGAAGATGAAAATTCTGGACGGCCTATTCAAAAACAAAACCTGCAAAATTCAGCAATTAAAATAGAAAAACTGATGTTTCAATATGAGGGGCCACACTCAAAGAAAGTGCTGAATGACATCAATTTAACTATTAAACCAGATGAAGTAACCGCAATAGTAGGTGCAAGCGGTAGCGGTAAAACCACTTTGATAAAGCTGTTGTTGCAATACTACAATCCGGTAGAAGGAAAAATCTTAGTAGGAAGCCATGATTTGCACAAATTTAACTCCACATGGTGGCGCAACCAATGTGGCGTAGTGATGCAGGATGGTTTTATTTTTTCGGAAAGTATAGCCCACAATATTGCAGCCAGTGAAAGTGAAATAGATAAAGAAAAACTGGCTTATGCAGCCAAAACTGCAAATATCCATGACTTCATAATGGAATTGCCTCTAAAATATAACACTGTGATCAACAACGAAGGCCAAAACCTGAGCCAGGGGCAGAAACAAAGGGTATTAATAGCACGATCCGTTTACAAAAACCCTGATTTTTTATTTTTCGATGAGGCCACCAACGCTCTTGATGCAAACAACGAAAAAGCGATTGTAGAAAACCTGCAGGAATTTTATCTTGGAAAAACTGTGGTGGTGGTCGCCCATAGGTTGAGCACTGTAAAAAATGCCGATCAAATTGTAGTGCTTGATGACGGGAAAATAATAGAAACAGGGAATCACAAAGAACTCACCCGGAAAAAGGGAGCATATTACCATCTTGTAAAAAATCAATTGGAACTTGGAAATTAACTTGTTAACATAATTGGATAATTTTGGATGAAAAAGACAATATAGAATTAAGAAGTGAAAAAGTAAGAAACCTGATCGGTCAGATCCCACCCGTTATTATCCGGGCAGGTATATCGGTCATTTTCATTATCATTCTGGTTTTGCTAATCGGTTCCTGGTATTTCAAGTTTGAGTACACCATAAAAACCACAGCGACGATTAATCAGTTTAATGACCTTTTGGTCATTAAACTAAAAATTCCGGCAAATGAAATAAGCAAAATAAAAACCGGACAAAAAGTAATTTTAGACTTTAATAACATACCAAACCTATTCAATGAAAAAATGGTAACAGAAATTCAAATTGTCCCTGACATACTTGAAATAACAGAAGATGGAGCATTTTACAATGCAGAAATACTTTTAAAAGAAAAACCTAAAACCGAAACGGGCATAGCATTATCAATACAAAAAAAAATAAAAGTAAATGCTGAAATTGTAACAGACAAGATAAGTCTTTTCGACCGAATTATGGAACCAATTAGGACAATGTTTAACAAAAGGGAATGAAATCCAGCCCTTCGCAGTCAAGCACATTGCCAAGTCGCTCAATAAGCCCACCGCCAAAACCTAAACTTGTCAATAAGCTTGCCAGCCCCACCGCCAGTCCATGAAGACAATGCAGCAAAAATGAAAGACAGATTAACAAAAGATAAGAACGGCCAGCTTGTAACAGGCGGTATATTTTATTGCCGAGATAGTGCGGGTATCAGCGTTACTGCATCTAATAAACTTTCGTGTAACTTGACAGGACAGTACTTCGGAATCGGCAACAAAAACATACCGCCAATCCGTTATAAGAAAATAGCGCCGATTTTTTTTCGTTCCCCTGCCCTATGTTTAATTTTTCAAACTTTTTGCACTTTTTGATGCTGTTTTTTAAAGTGAAAATGTTTTGCGGTTTAACAGTGAAACTTTTTTTGCCTGGATAGTTTTTTCGAGGTTTGATACTTACGCCGTGTATGATACTTTTTTATCAGTGGATTGGTTTAGCGGGTTTTGACAAAGTTGTTCGGGTTGATTGAAAAGTGCTTTCTGACAGTGAAAGCCATTTGAAACAGAAAACAAAAAAAGTTTGTAAAATTAAAACCAGCCGCACC
>JAXHVS010000007.1:0-13349 GCA_034189025.1 Bacteroidota bacterium | reverse complement strand
GAATGGGATGAGTCATAGAATTCCGACAAAGGAGTTTACTTACTTTGTCTGGAATTGTTGACTTATCGCAGAGAGCAGAGAAGCATCGTTTTGTCTTGACTTTTTTTGTAACTTTTTTGGGTCAAGCCAAAAAAGTGAATAATAAATAGCTTATTTACTATAATTATTAAAAGAATTATTACAATTATGAAACTCTTACTTTGATAAAAATAGTTTAGAACATTAACTTTTATTTTACTAAAATAACTCTATATTATACTACGCTGGTGACAATAAATAATGTATTAATGATGTTTATCATAAAATAATATTTGATATTTTAAACTGATCCCTGCAAACCGGGACTTTAGCAATGGCCTTGATTCTTTATTTTATATATCTTTTCTAAATATGATTTCATCAGCGCCCAGTTTTGCTAAAATAGCAACGCTTAAACTTCCTACACCTCCCGTAGAACCGGAAACTACTATTTTGCCCTGATTTGGTTTTATATGTTCCGATAATCGCAATATGGAAATTCCTGCCGTTAATCCTGCTGTACCCATAATCATGGCTTCTTTCTTTGTTAAACCATCGGGTAGTTTTATTGCCCATTCTGATGGAACCCGAATGTATTGCCCGTAACCACCCAGAGTATCCATTCCTAAATCGTAACTGGTAACAATTACTTTTTCTCCGGCTTTAAAATCAGGATTTTTTATTTTAATTTGTCAAAGTTGAATTATATTTATTGAATTTTAATGAATTTTATCGATTTAATCTCTTTAGATGTTTTAATTCTAAGAATATAAGTTCCTTTATTCAGATTGGAGATATCAATTTCTCCATTTTCAGAAAAGCTTCCGGAATGTTTTACTCTGCCTGCAATATCCAAAACGGTAAATGAGTTTGAATTTAATAAATTATTGCTGTTAATTTTAATTAAACCCTTGGTAGGATTAGGATAAACTGAAAGTTCGTTATCAATAATTTCAATTCCCGAGATTAATGTAAACACAATATTTAATTCGCCCTCGGATTTAACATTGTTTAATGTAACTGTGCTGTCGTTGTTAACAATTACGTTTCCGTTTCCGCTAAAAGTAGCGTCATCTAATTCATAACCATCATTAAAAGTTAATGTAAAGGTTTTGCTGGCATCGTACTCAATTGTTGCACTGGCAGGAGAGATGCTTCCCCCGGTGTTTACTGACGTGGTAATATCGTATTGTTTTAAAATAAGAGTTACACTCAATTCACCACTTGTGGTAACTTCGCTTAAAGTAATTGTCCCGTCCTGATTATCTGTTAGTATTGCAGTTCCGCTGTAAGATATTTCGTTTATTTCGTAACCATTATTAACGGCTAACGAAAACACCTGGCTGCTGCCATATTCAATGTTAGCACTGGTTGGAGAAATATTTCCTCCATCACTTATTGATGTAGTAATATCAACATTAGGTAAAATGGAGAATGATACGTTTAATTCACCATCGGTTTTTACGGTATCTACAGTAAAAGTGAAATTGTTTCCATCGACTTGTAATTTATCCCCGACATCTACTGAATTAAATAAAACTTCATCTAAAACAGCATTTGTATTGGGTTTAATAATGTAAGTCAGCGGGTTGTTTAGATAAATACTGGTATCTTCGGGAGTTGCGGTTCCTCCTCCAGTGGTAACAGTGGATGTGAGTTGATAAGCTTCGCAGGTTGTACTTTCAAAAGCTCCCATATCCACTATATCAAAAGATAAACGAGGATTCCCTTCCATATCAATATTAGTATTTAGTATACTATTATTGCCGGAATTTAAGCATTGAGAGGGTGGGTTAATCTCATCAACTCCATCATAAATGTGATAATTAGCAGAAAAATCTGCTGAAGTAATATTTGCATTATTTTCACCTTCATATCCTCCTTCGATCCCTGAATAACTTACTGTGGTAGTACAGCCGGAGCTGCATTTATAAATATTATCTCCCGAATGTGCGGTATTGTCTATAAAAACGGAATTGATAATATTAACGCTGGCATCGTTGTAAGTGTTTATTCCTCCACCATAACCTGTAGATGCTGTATTATTTACCACAGTGCAATTGTATATATTGATTGAACTATTATATGCATATAATCCACCACCGGATTTTCCGGCCTCATTATTTATTAAATAAGAACCTTCAATAGTTGCAATGGGTACATCTCTAAAATATACTCCGGCACCATAATCTGTTGAACTATTATTTTCAATTTTACAGTTTTGAATAAAAGCTGTATTACCCTCGACATAAATACCGGCACCTCTGTTTTC
This sequence comes from Bacteroidota bacterium, assembly GCA_034189025.1. Taxonomy (GTDB): domain Bacteria; phylum Bacteroidota; class Bacteroidia; order Bacteroidales; family UBA12077; genus UBA12077. The sequence continues at coordinate 11,059 of JAXHVS010000007.1, read as the reverse complement.
TGAGTCATTTCTATAAATAGTCGAATTTTTTACTGTACCATCGTAAAGTATGGCTACTCCACCAGCCTCGTGCGAGGCAGAATTATTCAAAATGATACAACTGTCAATAATTCCTCCTTTATACAGAACTGCTCCTCCACCTATTTCTGCTTCGTTTTCATAAATTGCACAGTTTCTGACAATGCTGTTGGGAGATAAAATGACTCCTCCACCAAAATTATGCGGAGGGTTTGCTATATTATCGGCATTACCATTGGTGATAATAAAACCATCCAAAATAGTTTCGGTTGCATAACCAGTGGTGTCAAAAACCAAAATATGGTACGACTCTGTAATTGTAGAAAGAAAAGTATTTGCATTATTTGCGTTGTTAAAGTCTATATCACGTTCATTAATTGAAGCTTCTGTGCCTTTAAAATTTCCATATACATGAACTCCTTCTTTCATTTGGAAACTTCTCATCTTCGAACCTGTTTCTCCCGGTAAGGTATCAGAAGGATAATATGTTCCCTCGGCTACCCAAACTTCTTCAACTGTATTTGCAAAAATGGCTGCCTGTATATCGTCTGTTGCGTTAGTCCAGGATGAACCATCGCCATTTCCGCTTTGTTTTACATAAATAATACCATTTTCATCGGGTGTTAATACTTTTTCAACAGGTGCTAATGCTTTACTGTTTTGGGAATTGGCAATAGAAACATTTAATCCTAAAAGTCCTATTAAAATCAATAATTTCTTCATCATTTTATTACACTTTTTTAAGTTAAGATCAGTGTTCTAAGATAGCTAAATTGCTATTGCCATTAAGGTTTTGTGGTAGGACATTTAATAGGACAAAAGTTATTTTATATTAAGAAATATTTGATAGAAAGATCAATTATTAAATGAAAACAGGAAGTTTTTGAAATATTAAAATCCCTTGCATGTAATGCTTGCAGGGTTTTGTTAATATAATAGGTTCTTTCGCTATTTCAGTGAATTCACTTGTGATTAAAATAATGCCAGTGTAATTATAAATATTTTAGCTTAATGTATACCTAAAAATACCTAATTGTTCTTATTGCTTTATATATAACCTTACTGTCAGATCCAAAAGTTGCTAAAATTGAGAGGATCGTAATAAATTTAGCTTTGGCAGAGTCTTATTCTGTTGAACTCCAGTATGAAGTACCCCAATCTGTAAAACCAATCAAATTCCTGTTATCCCATATTTTATGTAGTTCACCATAAGTAGGTAAAAGCCAGTCGTCGTATCTTTTAAATACCAGATGGTAACATATTTTAGCAGCATAGCTTCCACTTCCCTGATGAGTAACTATGCTATCAGTATTTTCTTCTGTATATCCTATATCTAAATAAGTTGCGTTTGTTATTACACTTGGGCCATTAATGTTGATTGAGAAAACAGGCAGATTAAAAGTAACTCGGTAAAATTCCTTATTCCTCGGTAATTTCTGCTTTTTGGGTATTGTCTTTTAACTGTAACTATTTGTAATTTGTTTAGATTTTTTTAAATCTTGGTGTTTTGGATAAATTAACAGGATGGCTTTACTCACTATCTCTATTTTTGATCTGCTTTAATCGGCAGTTTATTGATTTATGAACTCAAAAATAGCGAAGTACAGGACTTCATTATAATTTACAGGTAGGGCATTTAATAGACAGATTATTTTTTTATATAAAAGTTTGGAGATACTCGTATAAATCAGCTTCTTTGGTAAGATTTAATTTTCTACGTAAGCGTTGTCTGTTTTTATTTATAGCACTTTCAGAAACCGATAATATTTCTGCAATTTCTCTCGTAGAAAGTTTTAAAATAAGTAAAGCACATATTTTTGTTTCGTTTGTTGTTAAATCAGAATGCTTTAATGATAATTTTGGAGTAAAATCCGGATATAGGTTTTGGAAATTTAAGAACACCCTTTTCCAGTTTTGAGTAGTATCGATATTGGAATTGATCATATCTATCAGTTCGTTATGATCTTTCTTTTTACCAACTTCATTCCTAAGTAGGCGCAGTACATTGTTTTTATCAATATTATGTGCTAAAGAACTTGCTAGTTCTTTATTCTTGTACTCAAGCTCTTTAGTTTTGTTTTGGAATAATATTTTGAATTTTTCTTTTTCAAGGGTTTCTAATTCATGACGTTGCCTTAAATTTTTCCTTTTTAATATGAAGTACAGTGTTCCTATGATTAATATAATAATTGTAATTATTAGAATAATTGTAATATATTGAATATCTTTTTTCTGTATGTTAATTTCGTGTTGTCTTTTTGATATTTCCGCTTCTTTTAGTGCTAAGTTATATTTAGCTGACATTTCGTTTATTTCTTCATCCCGAATTGATTCAAAAAGTGTTTTTTGGAGTAACCTGCCAACAGATAAGAATTCATAAGCTTCATAATAATTATTTAAATATTGGTGAGATTTTGCAAGTTGCAGGTATACTCTCATGTAAATATCTTCGTTTCCGATAATATCCACTAAATCGAGCACCCTGTAAAGAAGTTCTGGTGCTTTTTCGGGGGTACCTCTCAAAATATATAGATTACTTAAAATGATAGAAGTATTTATTGCATTGCGATAAGCTCCAATTTTTATGAAGTTGTCAAATGCTTTTGTACAATATTCTTCGGATAGTTCCAAATTTAAAGAAGAAAGCTTATACAACGAGCCTAATTCATTCTGTGAAATAGCTAATAAATACAGAAAGTTGTGTTTTTTAGAAATTTCCATAGAAAGCTCGGAATATTTCTTAACAGAGTCGATGCGTTCTTGAAAATTGAGATATGGAATTACATCGTAAATGGCAGCTAATCTATTGTAAGCATAGGCTTTATTATAGTAACTGATTTGTGGATCATCAATTAAGTTTTTGAGAATATCTTCTGCTTTTTTATATTCTAAATTAATTCTTAAACCTTCAGCTATTTTTATATTAAGATAGTCGCGCAATGTATCAGGAATTTCTGTTTTATTATCGTTCATATAGTCATAAATAATGGATAAACCTTTAGATGCATAACCATGATCAATAAAAGAAATACCTTCTTTTAGCAAAGAATCGGGATCAAACAATTCATTTTGAGTTTGCAGAACCGTATATGCCGAAATATTTTTTAGATTTTGCGCATGAACTTTTGATTTTAGATAGTTTAATTTAGCCTTCTCTACATAATTTAGCCTTTTTTTTTCATTAAGTGCATCAATACATTTCTTGGAAAGAGCAGTATCAACTCTTGTATTACTAACTCCTAAACTCCACAAACTATCAAACTCATTCAAGTTTTGTCCGAATAAAGTTTTAACAGTAAGAAACTGGATTAAAAAGGCTAAATAAATTAGAAAGCATTTTTTCTTTAACATTGCATAAATATATAAAAAGAGTATCGATTTGTAAACTAAATAAGTGATAAATAAAAAGACCCACCAGTTACTATGGTAGGCCTTTTGCTAAACACGAGAGATAAACAAAGAGGAAAAACTTATTTTATGATTTTGGTTGTTATTGTATTTTATAAAAAGAATGACCAAGAATTTATGCAATTAAAAGGCAAACTTTATTCCTTGTGCCAGTGGTAATTCTTCGCCAAAGTTAATAGTATTGGTCTGGCGTCGCATATAGGCTTTCCACGAGTCGGAACCCGATTCGCGTCCACCTCCGGTATCTTTTTCACCCCCAAAAGCGCCGCCAATTTCGGCTCCGGAGGTACCACTGTTAACATTGGCAATCCCACAATCGGAACCTACTTCGCTTAAAAACTGCTCGCTTTCGCGCATATTTAATGTAAACAATGCAGATGAAAGTCCTTGCGGAACTCTATTATTCAATTCAATCGCTTCGTTAAAAGTTTTATATTTAATTAAATAAACGATCGGAGCAAATGTTTCTTCCTGTACAATGTTATAATGGTTTGCTGCTTCTGCAATAGCTGGTACAACATAATTACCTGAAGAATATTTGTCACTATCTAACACATTACCGCCAAACAATATTTTTCCTCCTTCTTTTTTAACTTCGTTAACAGCATGCGTAAATGCATCAACCGAGTAATGATCAATAAGCGGGCCAACCAATGTGTTCATATCCAGAGGATTTCCAATCTTATTCACCACTTGTTTATAGGCATCAATTAATTGTTTTTTTACTTTATCGTAAATTTTTTCGTGAACAATTACACGGCGTGTGGAGGTGCATCGTTGTCCGGCGGTGCCAACGGCGCCAAAAACAATAGATGGAATAGCCATCTTAAGGTCTGCCGAGTCGGAAACGATCACTGCGTTGTTTCCTCCCAATTCCAGTATTGTTTTTCCTAATCGTTTTCCAACGATAGCTCCAACACGTTTACCAACGGCGGTCGATCCTGTAACAGAAAATAATGGAATTCGTTTGTCTTCTAAGAAATTATCTCCTAAAACCGATGATTTGGCGATAATTAAATTGAATACTCCTTCCGGCACATCATTTTTCTTTAATACTTTTTGAATAATATTCATAGTAGCAATGGCCGATAGTGGAGTTTTAGAGCTTGGTTTCCAAATTACAACATCGCCTGCAATTGCTGCCAGCATAGTGTTCCATGCCCAAACCGCTACCGGAAAATTAAACGAAGTGATTAGCCCAACCAGTCCTATAGGGTGGTATTGGTCGTACATCCGGTGATTTTTACGTTCTGAGTGCATGGTAAAACCATTTAACAACCGCGATTGGCCAACTGCAAAATCACAGATGTCGATCATCTCCTGAACTTCGCCCAAACCTTCCTGGTATATTTTCCCCATCTCGAGGGTTACCAGCTTGCCTAAATCCTCTTTTGCTTCGCGAATAGCCAATCCAATTTGACGAACAATCTCACCTCTTTTAGGAGCAGGAATTTCTCGCCAAACTTTAAATGCATTCTGGGCTTTGGCAATTACCTTTTCATAATCGTAGAGAGTTGCATTTTTTACTTTTGCAATCTCTTGCCCATCGATGGGTGATGCCGATGATGTTAACGCTCCATCAGGATCAAACCATTCGGTTCCTGTGGTTACTCCAGAGTTAACATCATTGATCCCCAGGCGTTCTAGTAATTCTTGTATGTTAAATTCTTTTGTTGTCATTTTGCTCTCTCTTTTTTATTAATCTTCCATAAATGGATATTTATAACTTACTGGTGGAACAAAAGTTTCCTTAATCGTACGTGGGCTTACCCAGCGCAGGAGGTTGATTTTTGATCCGGCTTTATCGTTTGTTCCCGAACCACGAGAACCTCCAAATGGTTGCTGGTTTACCACGGCACCGGTAGGTTTGTCATTAATGTAGAAATTACCGGCTGCATGGGTCAGTTTTTTCATCGCATCTTCAATAATGTATCTATTTTTTGAAAAAATGGAACCGGTTAAGCCATAAATAGATGTGTTGTCAACTAACTCCACAGTTTCTGCCCATTTTTTATGGTTATAAATATAAATGGTAAGAATTGGGCCAAAAAGTTCTTCTTCCATAGTAACATAATGTGGGTCTTTGGTTAATAAGATGGTTGGTTCAATATAATAACCTTTTGATTTATCATAATTTCCGCCAAACAGGATTTCAACTTCTTCATCTTTTTTGGCACGATCAATAAAACCTGCCAGTTTATCAAATGAAGCTTCATCGATCACCGCATTCATAAAGTTAGAGAAATCTTCTACCGGGCCCATTTTCAGCGTATCCATATCACATTTTATTTCATCTAATATCTCTTCCCATCGGTTATCCGGAATATATGCTCTGGAAACTGCAGAACATTTTTGACCCTGGTACTCAAATGCTCCGCGGGTTAAAGCAGTAGCTACCTGAGCAGCATTGGCCGATTCGTGCATTAAAACAAAGTTTTTGCCTCCTGTTTCACCCACAATTCGTGGATATGATTTGAATTTATGGATATTATTTCCAATTTCTTTCCAGATATTTTGAAAAACTGCGGTTGAGCCTGTATAATGGATACCTGCAAAATCGGGATGAGAGAAAATTACTTTCCCTGCGGTGGGCCCTGATACAAAAACCAAATTAATTACACCATCGGGTAATCCTGCTTCCATAAAAATCTCCATTATAATTCGGGCAGCATAAATTTGTGCATTTGATGGTTTCCAAACCACGGTATTACCCATCATAGCAGGTGCTGAAGGCAGGTTTCCGGCAATGGCTGTAAAATTAAAAGGGGTAAGTGCAAACACAAAACCTTCCAATGGGCGCTGTTCCACACGATTCCATATTTGTTCGTTTGAATCGGGTTGTTCATTGTATATTTCGGTCATATACTGAACATTAAAACGCAAAAAATCAGATAATTCACAGGCCGCATCAATTTCAGCCTGGTGTACCGATTTTGATTGTCCGAGCATGGTTGCCGCATTAATTCTTGCCCGGTAAGGGCCAGAAATCATTCCTGCAGCTTTTAAAAAAATTGAAGCACGCTGTTTCCATGACATCTTGGACCATTTTTCGCGAGCTTTTAATGCTGCATCAATAGCTTTTTTTACATGATTTTCATCTCCTCGATTGTAGTATCCCAATAAATGTTGATGATCATGCGGAGGATGAATTTTAATTTTTTTATCTGTAGTTACTTCCTTTCCGTTGATAATCATAGGGATATCTACGGTTTCTGATCGGGCATCTTCGATTGCCTTAACCAAACTTTCTCGTTCTGGTGATCCTTTTTTATACGATAAAACCGGTTCGTTTTTAGCTGGTGGAGCAAAATATAAACTTTTTTGCATTACTGTTATAGTTTTTATGTGTTAAACAATTATAATTTACAATTTCGATATGCAAATATATGCATATCGGATAATTTTACAACAAGATTTTTATCATGTTTATATTAAACTTATCATCATTGTTGATTTGTATGAAAAACAAAAAAATTGCAGTGTTGTTTAATTATTTCTTTAAAATTTTTAGACGTGCTAATATTTAAATAATCAGGTTGTATTTCAGTAATTTAGTATTGATAACAAAAAATACTTTTGTCTGGCCAAAATATCTAAATTTATATTAAGTGAGGGTTTTACCCACTTAAAGATAATAATAGATGTGTTATACAAATTATCGCAATTCTTTATTTTTTTTAGTCGATATGTATATCTTTGCATATAGAAAAATTTAAAAATATGGCAGGACCCAAAGGATCAAAATATTACAATATATTCTTAAAATTTAAAGTCTGGTTAGAAAACACTGACCAAGAAAGTATTTTAGGAAATGGTAAATTTGAATTACTGGATTTTATCGACCAGTTTGGCTCTCTTAAAGCAGCAGCAGATAAGATGGAGATTAGTTACCGAAAAGCATGGGGAATGCTTAAAGATGCAGAAGAAAAATTGGGTTTTCCATTGGTGGAAAAGCAACGGGGTGGACAGCATGGTGGAAATTCAGTACTAACGGATGATGGAAAAATATTAATAGAAGCATATAAAGAATTGTTGGTTGAATTTGATGAGGCCATCTATCAAATCACAAAAAAGTTTTTTAATCGTGTAAATAAAAAATAAATTATGCTAACAGAAGCGTTGGTTCAATTTTATCAACATTGGTTTACTAATTATACTCAAAAATATATTCAGCAATATCCAAATCTTAAAGAAAATATAGAAATTAAAGCTGATCATTGCCGGAAAGTAAGCCATGAAATTGTAGGATTGGCTAAAAGCATGGAATTAGAGCAGAATGATATTTTATTGGCTGAAACCATTGGTTTATTTCACGATGTAGGCAGATTTAAGCAATATGTTAAATACAAAACATTTTCCGATTCAAAATCACAAAATCATGCGGAACTAGCTATTGAAGTCCTGAATGAGAATAATTTATTAGAAGATTTATCGGGCTATGAAGTTGAGATTATACACCAATCCATCTTAAATCATAACAAGGCTGAAATTGTACTTAAAAATAATGAAGATGTGATTTTTTTTTCGAAGTTAATTCGCGATGCAGATAAATTGGATATATGGCGCTTAATTACCGAATATTATATGGTAAAAGAGCAGAATGCTGAGACTAAAAATCAAACGCTCGAGTTGGAGTTACCCGATAATGATGAAATAAGCGATGAGGTTTTTCAAGCAATTATTAATAAACAGGTGGTTTTAAAAGAATCGATGCGAACATTGAATGATTTTAAGTTGTTACAAATAGGCTGGCTGTTTGATTTGAATTTTGATTATTCGATAAAACGATTGCATGAAAAAAAGTATCTTGATAAAATTTTTGAGTATTTGCCAAAAAACGAAAAAGTTAATCAAATAAAAGATGTTGTAAACAGTTATTTTGAGAATCAATTGAAAATTTCAAATAATACCAAATATGTATAACGCATTCTACATATATAAATATAATAATATTTATTAATTTTATGAAAAATTTAGATCATGATTACCATAGAAAAAGCATATAAAATTGTATTAAACAATGCGTACACCTTAGAAACTGAAAAGGTTGAATTTATCCATTCTTTGGGGCGGATTTTAGCTGAAGATGTAAAATCAGATATTGAAATGCCACCTTTCGACAAAGCTGCAATGGATGGATATGCCTGCCGCAGAAAAGATTTAGATAATGTTTTGGAAATTATTGAGGTAATACCTGCTGGTAAATACCCCAAAAAGGAGATCGGAGTAAATCAGTGTGCGAAAATCATGACCGGCGCTCCAGTTCCAGAAGGAGCTGATTGTGTTGTTCCTGTTGAAATAGCTGAAGAAGTTGAAGAGAAAACAGTAAAGGTTATTGAAATTTCAAATAAAAATAATATTAGTTTTCAGGGAGAAGATGTTAAAAAGGGAGATAAGGTTTTAGAGAAAGGAATAAAAATAGGTGCTCAACATATTGCTGTTTTTTCGGCTGTTGGATATACCAATGTTTTGGTTTACAAGCAACCCAAAGTAGGTGTTATTTCAACAGGCGATGAACTTGTTGAGCCACAAAAGAAACCTTCTTTATCACAAATAAGAAATAGTAATGGTTACCAGTTATTAGCCCAGATAGAATCTTGTGGGGCTATTGCAAATTATATTGGGATTGCCGATGATACTTTTGAGGATACGTACGAAAAAGTAAACAAAGCATTGAGCGAAAATGATATTGTATTATTAACGGGTGGTGTTTCGATGGGGTCCTTTGATTTTGTGCCTAAAGTTTTAGAAAAAGCTGGTGTTAAAATCGATTTTGATGCAATTGCTGTAAAACCCGGAAAACCCACAACATTTGGAATGGCAGGCAAAAAGTTTTGTTTCGGGTTGCCCGGAAATCCAGTTTCTTCGTTTATTCAGTTTGAATTATTGGTAAAACCTTTAATCTACCATTTGATGGGACAGGATTATCAACCAATTGATATTCGCATGCCTATGGGAATTGATTACACAAGAAAAAGTACTAAACGTAGATCGTATTTCCCAATAATTATTAACAAAGGAGAAATTTTTCCTGTCGATTATCATGGTTCAGCTCATATTCATGCCTTATCATTGGCACACGGAATAGCAGCCATTGATATTGGTAAGAAAGAGATTAAGAAAGGAGAAAGAATTCATGTACGACAGATTTAACCGTAAAATAAACTATCTGCGGATATCGGTTACCGACCGGTGCAATCTTCGCTGTGTTTATTGTATGCCCGAAGAAGGAGTAAAGTTACTCGATCATAAAGATATTTTAACTTTTGATGAGATTGTTAAAGTAACCGAAACAGCGGTTCGTAAAGGTGTTGATAAAGTGAGGTTAACAGGTGGAGAACCTTTGGTTCGGAAAGACATCGTTAAACTGGTTCGCATGATTGGTGAAATTGAGGGTATTAAAGATTACGGCATGACCACCAATGGAGTGTTGCTTGATAAATATGCACAAGAATTAGCTGATGCCGGGTTACAGCGTGTGAATATCAGCCTGGATACTATGGATAAAGATAGATACCGTCAAATTACACGAATTGGAGATATTCAAAAGGTTTTTGACGGAATTAATGCCGCAAAAAAAGCTGGCTTACAGCCGATAAAAATAAACTGTGTGATTCAGAATAGCAGCCAAGAGCCTGATGCTGTTGAGGTTGCTGAATTTTGCCGTAAAAATGATTTGAAGGTTCGTTTTATTAAAGAGATGGATTTAGAAACGGGCAGTTTCTCTGTTGTTGAAGGCGGGTCTGGTGGCGATTGTGCCCACTGTAATCGTTTGAGACTGACTTCCGACGGGAAGATTAAACCCTGTTTGTTTAGCGATTTGGGATATAGTGTTAGAGAATTAGGTGCAGAAAAAGCTATTGGCCTGGCTCTGCAAAACAAACCCAAAAGTGGCCTTTCAAATCATTCCAGCAAATTTTATAATATTGGAGGATAATTCAGTTTAGAGTTCTGAGCTTGCATGCCGAGTGGCTGGTTCAAAGTTTAAAGCGCAATAGTATATACATAACTTTAAAATAAACAGAAATGGGAAAATTAACTCATGTAGACGAAAAAGGAAAAGCCAATATGGTGGATGTTGGAGCAAAACCCGATCAAGTACGTATAGCTAAAGCCACAGGGCATATAACCCTACAACCCGAAACAATTGAGCTTATTCGGGATAATGCTATGAAAAAAGGAGATGTACTTACCATTGCTGAAGTTGCTGGAATACAGGGTGGCAAAAAAACAAGCGACCTGATCCCTTTATGTCATCCACTCCAAATTACCAAATTAGATGTTAAAGCTACCATCGATGACACAGGAGTTCGTGTAAAATCCGAAGCAAGGTGTGTAGGAAAAACAGGCATTGAAATGGAGGCGCTTACCTCGGTTTCAATAGCCTTGCTTACCGTTTACGATATGTGTAAGGCTGTTGATAAAACCATGCATATTGATGAAATAAAGCTGGTTGAAAAAACGAAATCGGATGTATAAATATTTTATTTTGCAGATTTAAGAGATAAAATAGCTTTCCCTTTACGAACTCCATCTACTGCACATTTTATAATTCTCGGATTGTTTTTTGTGATATTTTTAGTATCTATTGAGCGTACTTTCGTTTCAACACCAAAAACATCTTCAACAATAA
>JAXHVS010000069.1:88136-93226 GCA_034189025.1 Bacteroidota bacterium | reverse complement strand
ATCTGGATACATTGATTACCATTATTGGTGAAAATGAAGATACGGTTCAGAATTTAAATACTGTATTGAATGGTGGCCAGATGAGCTTTACCGTAAGCCATGATGATATGGAATACAACAACGCATTGTATACGGTTACCATTCCTGCAGAAGTGGTTTATAACTCCGACGGAGTGATGAATGCCGAAGAGGTAAGCTGGACATTTACTACGATTATGGCTGCACCCGGAGCAGAAACTGTAACTCCTGAAGATGGAGCCGTTGATGTTGCGCTGGATGCTGCAATATCCGTTGTTTTTGATCAGGAGGTAATGGTTAATGATTTAGGATCGATTAAGATAGAAAGTGAAGCAAATGGCCATGTATCTAATGTTATTGCTACTTTACAAGATGATAACAAAACCGTAGTTATTGAACATGATCGTTTCTTCGATACCAATGACGACTCCTATATGGTTACTATTCCTGCACGATCAGTTAAAAATGCAGATGATGTTTACAATGAAAAGATAATATGGGAATTCGGTACTGTTGAAACCCATGATATTACTTTCTATGTGAAATCTGGAGATAATTTTATTGAAGATGTATCCATTGATTTCGGAGGAATAATAGAAATGACGGATGCAGATGGCATGGCATTCTTTAATGGTGTAGCCATTGGAACAGATCTTCCATATGTTGCAGAAAAAGCAGGTTACGAAACACTTGAAGGAACTGTTGATGTTACTCAACCGATGACTCTTGTGTTAACCATGACAGAATCTTATACTGTTACTTTTGCAGTTACAGATGGTGCTGCTGCACTAGCTGATGCTGAAGTGATCTTTAACTCAGAAACAAAAGTTACCGATACCGAAGGTAAAGCAATTTTCGAAAATGTTGAGCCTGGTGAGAGTTTGGTATATCTAGTTTCTAAAGATCAGTATGAAAGTAAATATGGAACCATTGATGTTTCTTCTGATCTTGTGAAGAACGTTGTTCTTGATCAGGTTACCGGCATTAATAAGTTAGATGAATATGGAATTAAGGTTTATCCTGTTCCTGCATCTGATTTTATTAATATCAATAACCTTACGATGCCCGGTAGCAAGAAAGTTGAAATTATTGATGTAACAGGAAAAGTTGTTTACAACAATACATTAGATAATGTAAATAACAACATTAATGTTTCTGATTTTGCAAAAGGAATTTATTTCCTCAGAATCACCATTGATAATGATGTAATTGATGCAAAAATCAGTGTTCAATAATTAACTTTTTGAAATTCACTTAATATAAAGAACCCGGGTTTTCCGGGTTCTTTTTTTTTAACGATTTTATAGTATATCTTTTGTCATTAAGTAACCTCCCTGATCACCTCCTGTTGGGCCAAGTTCTATTAAGTAATCGGCAATTTTATAAAACCAAGGGTGATGTTCAATAATGTATAATGCATGGCCCTGGTTACGTAAGCTAAACAATACTTTTAAAAGTTTCTCCACATCATAAAAGTGTAATCCTGTTGTTGGTTCATCAAGTAAATACAAACATTTTTTTTGGGATGGTTTGATTAATTCTTTGGCCAGTTTTAATCGTTGCGCTTCGCCCCCTGAAAGGGTTGTTGCTGACTGTCCCAGTTTTAAATGACTTAATCCCAAATTCATTAAGATTTGAAATGAAGAGTTTAATTTTTTTTCTGATGAAAATATTTCAGCTGCTTTGTGTATTGTTAACTCCAGTATATCATAAATGGTGAAGCCATTCCATTTGATTTGTAAAATATTTTCTGTAAACCTTTTTCCTTTGCAGGTTGGGCAAGTAACCCAAACATCCGACAGAAAATCCATAGCAATTTTTAGTTGTCCCTGTCCTTTACAATTTTCGCATCTTCCACCTTTTGTGTTAAAGGAGAAGTGTGTTTTTTTAAAATTTTGATTTTTAGCAGCTTCTGTTGATGCAAAAAGTTCTCTTATCTCATCATAAATACCAAGAAATGTGGCAGGTGTACTTGCTGGGCTTTTCCCAATGGGTGTCTGATCCATGATAAGAATTTTATCAAAGAATTCAAGTCCATAAATATTGTTGCAATTTACTGCTTTTTTGGCATGGGCCGATTGAGCAATCACATCAAACAATAAGCTTGACTTACCACTTCCTGAAACCCCCGATAAAACTGTTAATCCATTGGAAGGTAGTGTTAAATTAATGTTTTTAAGATTGTGTGCTTTAGCGCCTAGTATTTTTACATCAAAATTCAACTTTAAATCGGACTTATATTGTTTGAAGGTATAATTTTGTTTAATGTATTTTGCAGTCAGTGTGTTGTTAGTTTCAATGAAATGTTTAAATTCTCCCTGCCACATTAATTTCCCTCCTTCATCGCCTGCTTTAGGGCCTAGTTCTATAATATGATGTGCCGATCTTATGATGTTCTCATCGTGTTCTACTACCACAACGGTGTTGTTTTTTGCAAGTTGATGTAATAATTTTATCAGGTTTTGTGTATCTTTTGAATGAAGCCCTACAGTTGGTTCGTCTAATACATAGGTTATTCCGTTTAATTCACCACCCATCTGCGAAACCAACCTTAACCTTCTACCTTCACCTCCCGATAAGGTTATTGTTCCACGGTTAATGCTTAAATATCCCAGTCCGATATTTTTCATGGCTGTTAATTTATCAATACATAAGCGTACTATTTCTGCACTAATAAAGAGTTCATCTTCTGATAATGAATTATTTATGTTTTTGAAAAAGTTTAAGGCTTCGTTTGCTTCCAATGCAGCTAAATGGTCAATATTTTTACCGGCAATTTTGTATTTTAAGGCTCCAGGCTTTAATCTTGAGCCACCGCAGCTTTTACATCTTACTTCTTTCATTAAATTTGCTATGTCGGCACCACCCTGTTTGTCGTGTTTCCGGAGATATTCGTCATTGATGTAATGAACAAGACCTAACCACGTTCCTTTAAAACGATGAATGCCCTCCCTGTTTTTGCGTTTGTATTTCCACGCTACCTCATATTCTTTATCGCCGGTTCCATTTAGTGCAATATTTTTTGCTTCAATACTTAAGGAATTCCAGGGTTTTGAAAAATCAATATTATGTTTTTTCCCTACAGCATTTAAAATGGCCATATATTGGCCATATGGGTCACCATAAAATTTCCCGGTTTTGCTTCCCTTCATAGCCCCATTATTTAAAGCAAGTTCAGGATTTGAAATCAATCGTTCGGGATCACAGGTTAATTCAACACCTAAGCCATTGCAAACAGGGCAAGCACCTGCCTGATGATGAAATGAAAAATGATTGGAAAGTAATGTGCACCTGTTCCCTTTTGCGTCTTTTGAAATTCTGGAATAGATTAATCGGTATAAATCATATAATCCTGAAATAGTGCCAGCCGTTGCCCTTGGATTACGCGTAATCGATTTATTGTCAATAGCAATTGTTGGTGTTAATCCGGAGCTTTCAATAATATCAGGCCTTGATTTTTGTTGTATTAAACTACGTGCATAGGTAGAAAAAATTTCGGTAAATCTTAATTGTCCCTCTGCGAAAAGGGTGTCGAATGCCAACGAAGATTTTCCGCTGCCACTAACTCCGGTAATTACTGTAAGTTTATTTCTAGGAATTTTAACATCAATTGCTTTTAAGTTATGAGTGCTTACTCCCTTTAACTCAATTGGATTTTTAATAACTTGTTCTAGGTTGTTTTTTTCTTCTTTTTGCTTAACCGTATTCCTTTTTAATAATGCTTTTGCAGTATACGATTTTTTACAATCTAATAAATCATGAAAATTCCCAGAAAAAATAATTTTACCTCCATAATCACCCCCTTCGGGGCCAAGATCAACAATGTGCTCGGCATTTCGGATAATTCCTTCGTCGTGTTCGATGACAATAACAGTATGGCCGTTTTGGGTGAGATTTTGTAATGCCTTTAACAGGATAGAAACATCATAAGCGTGTAAGCCGGTGGTTGGTTCGTCAAAAAGATACAGGGTGTGATTTTTTGAAGGTTTTACCAGTTCGGCGGCTAGTTTTAATCGTTGTGCTTCGCCACCGGATAATGTTGTTGCTGACTGGCCAAGCGCCAGGTATCCTAATCCCAAATCATTCATGATTTTAAGATAATGATAAATGGTTGGTTTATCCTGAAAAAAAAGTTGGGCTTCTGAAATTTCCATTTCTAAAATTTCAGAAATATTTTTACCTTTATATTTTATTTTTAGCGTTTCATCATCGTATCGTCTTCCCTGGCAGGTTTCACAAATGGTTTCAACATTTGCTAAAAAGTGCATTCCGGTTTGTATGGTTCCGGCACCCTGACAGGTTTCGCATCTTCCGCCTTTGGTGTTAAATGAGAAATGTCCCTGTTTCCATTTCCTTTTTTTCGATTCGGGCAGTGAAGCAAATAATTTACGGATCAGATCAAATAATTTAGTATATGTTGCCGGATTGCTCCGGGGTGTTCGCCCGATGGGCGTTTGGTTAATTTCTATAATTTTTTGAATTGGAGTATCTGCAACAATCTCATTTACTTCCAAATTTTCTATTTTTTCTTGATTAAGTTTATTCTCAAAATACTTTCCAATAACATCAAAAACCAAGCTTGATTTTCCGGCTCCTGAAACGCCGGTAACAACATTGAGTGCATGTAAACGAAAAGCTGCATCAATATTTTTAAGGTTATGCAGCGTTGCATTCTTTATATTTAACCATTTGTTTTCTAACTTCCTTGACGAAATATTTTTTATTGATTTTTTATTTAGAAAATTTAATGTTTCACTTTCCGCACATTCAATTTTTTTGAGATTATTCAAATCCGATTGAAATAAAATTTTTCCACCCTCTTTTCCTGCTTTTGGGCCAATATCAATAATTTGATCGGCACTGAGCATGGTTTCTTTATCATGTTCAACAACCAAAACCGTGTTACCCTGATCTCGTAGCTGTTTCATGATTTTAATCATACGTGCATTGTCTGTTGGGTGGAGTCCAATGGAAGGTTCATCAAGGATATATAAAATTCCGCGTAACCCATTGCCAATTTGTGTAGCCAATCTAATTCTTTGTGCTTCTCCACCCGAAAGGGTGGTTGATTC
>JAXHVS010000069.1:60743-88036 GCA_034189025.1 Bacteroidota bacterium | reverse complement strand
GAATAAATGGTATAACCCGATGGAGTAGTTATTTTTAATGCGCCCTGACGTAAACTTTTATTTTCATCTTTAATTAATAATTCAGGGTCAATCTGATCTTCAACACCCAGCCCTTTGCAATGCTTACAATAACCTTCGGGACTGTTAAATGAGAAAAGGCTTCGAGACAATTTAATATCCGGAAAATGTTCAGATTTTTTTCCTAAACGGGCAAAAAGCAGTCGCAGATAATCGTAAATTTCACTCATGGTGCCAACAGTAGATCGGGGATTGCGGCTTACCGATTTCTGATCTACAGAGATTGCCGGCATTAACCCTTCAATCCGTTCTACTTCAGGACGGCTCATTTTGCCTAAAAACTGGCGGGCATACGAAGAAAAGGATTCAAAATAACGACGCTGGCTTTCTTTGCAAATTACATCATACACTAACGATGATTTTCCTGATCCTGAAACTCCGGTAATACAGGTTATCTGATGATGAGGGATCGTTAGGCTAATATTTTTTAAATTGTTTTCACTGGCTTTCTCGATGACAATATTTGGTTGTTCTTTTTTTTGCATACCCGTTTTGTTTGTTAAACAAAGATAAATAAATAGAATATTGTTTTTGAATGTTATATTTTTAACACATAAAAATAAATGTTTAACGATTATGGAAAATATTATTTTTTTGGAGTCTTTCTTTTATTGTTACCCTGTAAAACAGATAAAAACAAACCTGTAGAAGTAAAAATCGAAACAGAATTAGGAAATATATCTATTGAATTATATGTTGATAAGGCTCCTGTAACATGTAAAAATTTTATCCGTTATATTAAAAACAACAAGTATGATAAGGCTTGTTTTTACAGAGTAGTTCGAATGGATAATCAGCTAAATAATGATATTAAAATTGAAGTGATACAAGGCGGCCTTGGATTTGATGTTGTGGAAGCTCCTTACCCACCGATAAAACATGAAACAACAAAAGAAACGGGTATTTTACATACCGATGGAACCATTTCTATGGCAAGAATTGACCCTGGTACGGCAAGTTCTGAGTTTTTTATTTGCATAGGAAATCAGCCAGAGCTTGATTTTGGCGGTAGAAGAAACCCTGATGGACAAGGATTTGCAGCTTTTGGAAAAGTTGTGAGAGGAATGGATATTGTGAGAAAAATTCAACAAATGAAAGATGAAGGACAAATGTTAATCAAACCGGTTAAAATTAAAAGCATCGATCTTCTAAATTAATTTTCTCTATGCATTTTTATTAATGGATAGGTTGTTATTGAAAGAAAATTTTTATTTTTATAAAGGTCATTAATTATAATTAAAATCAAAGCAGATGGGAAATAATCAATTAATTAATAAAAAACCAGCAATCAAACAAACCTGGCTTCGAATTATCCTTTTTATCCTGATGTATCTTATAGGAACTGGTTTTATTACAATGATTTTCGGTGCTTTATTTGTGATTATTCAGGGCTTGTCAATTCAGGAATTGCAAGCAATGATGAGTAGTAGTGGAAATATGTTTATGATGGTTTTTTCCCAGTTTCTGTCGTTAATTGCAGCCGGCTTATCTATCTGGGTATTTAGAAAATTTATCGACAAAAAATCAATACTATCCCTGGGATTTAACATAAAAGGAAGATTTTGGGATATTGTTGCCGGATTTTTACTTGGTTTTATCTTGCATGGATTAGGGTTTATTATTCTTTATTTTTTTAATCAGCTTACGGTTACAGAAATTGTATTTAATGCAAATGCATTTTTGGGTTCCTTGCTTATGTTTATCATTGTAGGTGTTGTCGAAGAGAGTGTAATGAGAGGATATATTCTTTGCAACTTAATGGAACATATGAAAAACAGATACCTGGCTTTATTGATTTCAGCAGCTATATTTGCCCTTTTTCATGGGTTAAACCCGAATATTACTATACTTGGTTTTATTAATCTCATTTTAGCAGGCATTGTCTTAGGGATTACATATATTCATACCCGAAATTTATGGTTCCCTATTTTTCTGCATATTAGCTGGAATTTTTTCCAGGGCCCTGTATTTGGTTTCGCAGTGAGCGGGATTGATACAAAAGCAATTATTAACCATCAGATTACTGGAAGTGATTTAATAACAGGAGGGAGATTCGGATTCGAGGGGTCAATTTTAATTACTATTTTATTAATTTTAATTACTTTTAGTATTGATTTTTACTATAGAACAAAAACAATTAATTAAGATTAATAATTATTTGACAGAACAAATACATATCTTTGCAGGCAAACTTTTAAATGATTTAAAAATGAAATTTTTAAAAATTGTTATTTTTTTTATTCCGGTTGTATTATTTACAGCATGTGATGAAGATGATTATGATGCTGAAGCACAGTTAAAAAAAGATATTGCATTAATTGAAGAATATTTACAGGATAATAATTTAACCGCACAATCCACAGAATCCGGTTTATATTATATTATTGAAGAACAAGGAACAGGAATAAAACCTGATTTACAAAATAGAGTTACCGTAGCTTATACAGGGAAATTACTTAACGGAAATGTTTTTGATAGTGGAACAATAGCCCTTTATTTATACGAATTTATTGAAGGATGGAGAGAGGGGCTGCAATTATTTAATGAAGGCGGGAAAGGACAACTTTTTGTTCCTTCAACTATGGCTTATAAAGATAACGATCAGGAAACCATTCCTGCAAATTCGGTATTAATTTTTGATATTCATTTACAAGCGGTTTGGGACTAATAAAAACAATTTTGTTATTATTTCTTTACATAGTCAACAAATTCGTATTTTTGATTTCTTAATTGAGGTTTAAACCCTGCTTCACGGATTGCTGCCTGAATACCATCAGCATCGAATTTAAAATCGGCGCCGGCCGACGATACCACATTTTCTTCAATCATGATAGAACCGAAATCATTAGCACCGGCATGCAGGCATATCTGGGCAATATCTTTTCCTACCGTAAGCCACGATGCCTGGATATTTTTAATATTGGGTAACATAATTCGTGATATAGCAATGGTTCTGATATACTCTTCCGAAGTGGCCCTGTTCTTAACACCCAATTGTTTTTGTAAAACGGTATTTTCATCCTGAAAAGGCCAGGGAATAAAAGCTAAAAATCCCGGAGCATCTTTCGGTTTTTCTGATTGAACCTGGCGAATTGCTACTAAATGCTCCAAACGTTCTCTTTTTGTTTCTACATGCCCGAACATCATTGTTGCCGAGGTAACAATATTTAGTTTATGCGCTTCTCGCATAACATCCAGCCATTGTTGTGTGTTTGCTTTTCCTGGCGATATGCTTTTTCTTACCCTGTCGCATAGGATTTCAGCTCCTGCCCCGGGTAAACTATCTAATCCGGCATCAATCAATTTTTTGAGTACCTCTTTGTAACTTTTCTTCTCAAGCCGGGACAAATGGACAATCTCGGGAGGGCCTAAAGCATGTAATTTTAAATTTGGATATAGGGATTTTAATTCTTTGAATAGATTGGTATAAAAATCTAATTTTAATTTGGGGTGTAAACCGCCCTGTAACAATAATTGATTACCTCCTAATTTAAATAATTCATCAATTTTTGTCTTATATTCATCAATGGAGGTTATATATACTTCTTTATCGTTGGGTTTTCGGTAAAAATTACAGAATTTACATTGTGATATGCAGGCATTGGTAATATTTACATTGCGGTCGATTTGCCAGGTGACAATATTTCCCGGTTTTTGATATTGTTTTAAAGTGTTGCTTATAAAAATCAACTCATCTAGCGGAGCATTGTTGTACAACAAAAGCCCTTCATCAACTGTTAAAAATTTAAAGCTTAGTGCCTTTTTATAAAGTTTATTTCTTTCCATTTAATGATTATTTGAATGCAAAAATAATCAATTCTGTGGATGATATTAACATGATCACCTGAACCAAATTTATTAACTTTACAAATTACACTTAAAGATGTTTAATTATGGATATAAGAATCACAAAAACCGATACGTTTCAAATTGATTTACCGGTAATTTACCTCACCTCAAATGTTGAAAAATTAATAGACTATTCTTTTACGCCCACAGAATTTGAGTATATAAAAAGACAAATTACCGCTGATAAAAAGCAGGTTAAAATCAACTCGTATTATAAATGGTCATACATTTATATTGTAGAAATTGAGAATAATAACAATATAGCATCCCAAAAAGAAAAACTTAGGAGGGCAGCTGGAGATTTATATAAAGATTTAAAAGAGCATAAACACCAAGAAGTTTTGGTTGTTGATTTGATTGAAAATATTGAGCTTAACCTGGCTTTTATTGAAGGGTTGGGATTAAAACATTATCAGTTTTTAAAATATCAAACAAAAAAAGAGGAGAAAAAAAATCCGCTAAAGGAAATAAAAGTTCTAAGCCCTACAATCACGAATCAACAATTAGAACAACTTGTTTTTTTATTACAAGCGGTGTATTACACCCGGGATTTGGTAAACGAACCAGTTGCCGGCCTTAATGCTGTGCAGTTGGCCGAGAAATTTGAGAAAATGGGTCAATTAGCAGGTTTTAAGGTTGAAATATTTCATAAAAAGAAGATTGAGTCTTTGAAAATGAATGGGTTATTAACGGTTAATAAAGGGAGTGTGGATCCACCCACCTTTTCGGTTTTAACCTGGAAACCTGAAAATGCTATCAATAATAAGCCCTATGTTTTGGTTGGGAAAGGAATTGTTTACGACACCGGAGGAATAAATTTAAAGCCTGGCAATTTTTTAGATACGATGAAATCGGATATGGCTGGTGCAGCAACTGTTGCGGGCACTTTATTTGCTTTGGCAAAAGCAGAGATACCGGTTTATGTAATTGCTCTTATTCCTGCTACCGATAATCGAACCAATGGAAATGCATATGTTCCTGATGATATTATAAAATTTAACAACAACGTTACCGTTGAAGTAAAAAATACTGATGCCGAAGGACGATTAGTTTTAGCCGATGCGTTAATTTTTGCAAAGCAATATAATCCCAGAATGGTTATCGATATTGCTACACTTACAGGTTCTGCAGCGCATGCTATTGGCAATATAGGCATTGTTGCTATGTCAACAATTGATAAGGATTTTAAACAATTAAAAGTTTCGGGAAATAATGTTTACGAAAGAATTGTAGAATTTCCTCTTTGGGACGAATACGATAAAATGCTGGAATCGGATATTGCCGATATTAAAAATATTGGTGGTAAAGAAGCCGGAGCAATTACTGCTGCCATGTTTTTAAAACATTTTGTTGATTATCCATGGATTCATCTTGACATTGCCGGGCCTGCTTTTTTGTCAAAAGCAGACAACTATAGATGTGTTGGAGCTACAGGTGTTGGTGTTCGCTTGTTTTTTGACTTCTTTAAGAACCAGTTATAAAACTTAGCGAATAATTGTTAATTTTGCTTAAAATAGAAAATTATAAAAAAAAACAAATATATGATTCAAGATAAAATAGTTGTTGGTATATCGCATGGAGATATTAATGGGATCAGTTACGAAGTGATTATAAAATCATTAATGGATAATAGGATGCTTGATTTTTGTATTCCTATCGTTTTTGGATCAGCAAAAGTAGCTGCCTATCATCGTAAAGCTTTAAATATTGCAAATTTTAGTTTTAACAATATTAAATCCGCTGATGAGGCAAACATAAAACGCGCAAATATTATTAATTGTTTGGATGACAATGTTCGTGTGGAGTTAGGAAAATCTACACCTATTGCTGGCGAGGCCTCTTTTATATCTCTTGAACAAGCCGTAAAGAGTATAAAAGAAAAGAAAATTGATGTATTGGTAACGGCACCCATAAATAAAGACAATATTCAATCGGAACAGTTCCAATTTCCCGGGCATACCGAATATTTAACTAAGGAGAGTAATGCTGAAGAGTCGCTTATGCTAATGGTAAGCGAAAACCTGAAAATTGGTGTGGTTACCGGACATATTCCGATTAGCGAAGTTTCGCAAGCAATTAATGTAGAAAATATTTTGAATAAGCTTAGGATAATGAATCATAGCCTTATTCAAGATTTTAAAGTTAGGAAACCTAAGATTGCTGTATTTGGGTTAAATCCACATGCCGGAGATAATGGATTAATAGGAACTGAGGAAAATGATATTATTATCCCAGCCATAGAAAAAGCGAAAGAGGAAAATATTTTTGCTTTAGGCCCTTATCCTGCAGATGGTTTCTTTGGCAGCACCCATTTTACTAAATTCGATGCAGTTTTAGCTATGTACCATGATCAGGGATTAGCTCCCTTTAAAGCATTGGCATTTGATTCGGGAGTAAATTTTACCGCCGGATTAGATTTCATAAGAACTTCTCCAGGACATGGAACAGCATACGAAATTGCAGGGCAAGGAAAAGCGTCTCCCGATTCTTTTAGAAAAGCTATTTATCTCGCTTGCGATATTTATAGAAATAGAAAAGAATACTTAGAAATTACAAAAGATCCTTTGCAACATTATGAGATATCAGATATGGATTCTGAATAGTTAATTTATCAAATTTTATAGGGGTGACTTCTTAACCAACTCCCTATTATGTTTTATAACATATATTTTAAAGTTTGAAACTTAATGCCTTTTTGTTTATGAAGCAGATATTTTTTTACTTTTGATTTAATACCTTAATTATCATAAAAAACTTTGCTTTTTTGAAGATAATTTTTGATTATTGTTTAAGCCATAAATTATAAACTAAATACGGAGGTACTCATGTCTAAAATTGATCTGTCCCTAAAAAATCTAGAGGATCTTTTTCCTGCTGATTTTTCCCAGGAACAAATAGCTAAGGCTAAAACATTGTTTTTAAAACAATTGGCACTATTAAGCCATAAATTCTATGGGGGAAAAATACAAACTCTTCCAAAGGCCGGTGTTTACGGATTTAACTGGTTTAATGTATATTATACCCCGGGGGTTTCAAAAATCTCCACAACGATTCGTGATGATAACAATGCATCTTTTGAATTATCCAACAGGGGAAATATGGTAGCTGTAGTATCCGACTCAACCAGGGTTTTGGGAGATGGTGATTGTACTCCTCCTGGAGGTTTAGGAGTGATGGAAGGAAAAGCTTATTTAATGAAATATCTAGCTGGAATTGATGCTGTTGCCCTTTGTGTTGATAGTTATAATGATAAAGGAGAACATGATCCGGATAAAATTATTGACTTCGTAAAAATGCTACAACCTAGTTTTGGAGCAGTAAATCTTGAAGATATATCTCAGCCAAACTGTTATAAAGTTTTGGACACTTTGCGCGAAGAGTGTGATATTCCTGTTTGGCACGATGATGCGCAGGGTACTGGTTCAGTTACTGTTGCCGGATTAATTAATGCATTACGAATTGTAGATAAGGAAATACAGGATATTAATATTGTTTTTCACGGAGCAGGAGCATCTAATGCAACCATTGCACGGTTAGTCTTGCAAGCAGGAGCAGATCCTGAAAAAATGATTTTATTTGATTCTAAAGGTGGATTACATAAAGATCGAAGCGACATAGAGAAAGATACTCGCTTTTATCGTAAATGGGATCTTTGTCAAAAGACCAACCCTAAAAAAATAAATGATGTAGAAGAAGCATTAAAAGGAGCCGATGTATTAATATCTTTAAGCAAACCAGGGCCAGATGTTATAAAACCCCAATGGATAAAAGGAATGGGAACAAAACCCATCGTTTTTGCCTGTGCAAACCCTGTTCCTGAAATTTATCCTTATGCCGCTAAAGAAGCTGGTGCTTATATTGTTGCCACCGGACGTGGAGACTTCCCCAATCAGGTAAATAATTCTTTAGGTTTCCCTGGAATTTTAAAAGGTGCTCTTTTAGTTCGTGCTCGTAAAATTACAGACGAAATGGCTGTTAAAGCAGCCTATTCTATGGCTAATTATGCAGAGAAAAATGGTATTCATCCTGATTATATCATGCCTAAAATGGATGAAACCGAAATGTTTGCCCATGAAGCAGCTGATGTAGCTATGGAAGCTATTAAAAATAAAGTGGCTCGTACCGAATTAACCTGGGATAATGTATTTAAAAAGACAATGGATGACATTAAACAAACCCGCGATACCATTGATATGATGATGCAGCATAATTTTATTCAGCAACCTGATGTAAAATTGCTTGAAGAAGCCTTAAAATTTGCTGTTGATCAAGTGAAGTAATTTAATTTACACCATTTGAAGATAGAGTTGCTAAAAAAGGCAGCTCTATTTTTTTATTAGAATTTTATAGGTTTTACTTTGTTCTGCTGATATGATTTGTAAAAAGTAGATCCCAGCATGATTATTTTTTAGTTTTATTTGGGTTAGGTTACTTTGTAAAGTCCCTTCGTCTATTAAACTACCTGTAACATCCAGAACCTTATAAAAGTACTTTTTAAATTGGGTTTTATCAGAAACTATTTCAATAGCAAATTCTCCCTGGTTAGGATTAGGATAAATTTTTATTTCTGTTTGCTCTTGGATGATTTCTTTTAAGTGTTCGGTATTACTAGTGACAACAAGATATTGTTGATCAGAAAAAACAGTACAGCCTGCAAAATTTGTAATCGCTACAGCGTATTCTCCATCGGTTTCTATGGTATACGTTTTTTGGGTTGCTCCTGGTATGGGTACATTATTGAGATACCATTGATTGTTGATTGCTGAACTGGATGTTAACGTATTTTCTTCCACCGTAAACAATGGTTTTTCAGGAATATTATATACTGATATCCTTTGTACTTTATCATAAGTATTATTCACCATTAATGAGATTTCTTTAACCCCAATTGTGTTATATTTTACCCAATGTGGCCCGGGGCCTATATTTTGTTGAGGTACTGCATCCTTGCCAAAATCCCATTGTAAATCGTAAAACTTATCTAAGTCTGTTGTGATTTGAATGCTGTCATTAAAGCATAAGGTATCTGATAATATAAATATTTGGGGATCAATATTATTAAAATCTTTTATAATGGATATACTATCAATGCTTATTCCGTATCCCTTTAGTCCAATAGCTTTAAAAGCAATGCGATAGTTACTCGATAAATTGGGCAAAGGAACTTGTTTTTTTTGCCATGCCGAAAGATCAGTATTATAGCTACGGATAATTTCCCAATATAAAGAATCCGTTTCTTTATATAAAATATCTAACTGATGTACATCATCATGATTAGATGGATTATGAAGATAAAAATTGAGTAAATAATGTTCCCCATTGGATAAGTTTAATATTGGAGAAACTAACTTGGATGATTCTGCATTATTATCTTGAAAATAGGCATTAAAATTACCCTCAAAGGCAGTATCTAAAACTTCTGTTTCACCTCCTGTTTGAATAATCCAACCAACGGTATCATTTGTTCTCTCCTCGTACCAACGATTAAAAAAACCGGCAGAATCCTCAAAGGTTTCATAAAAAGGAGTGTATAGTGTATCCACTCTTTTAATATATGCTTTATTAGAAGCAGCTGATTCGTAATTAACAGGAGGCAAAAATTTTGCCGTCACCTGATACTGATATGTTGTATCAATAAAAGTAGTAGAGTCGGTATACGAAATGGTGGTTGTTGAATCAATTTTCACATTATTTCTATAAATATAAAAGGTATTTAAGTCTTCATGGTTAACAATCTCATGCCATTTTAGATTGACAAGAGTATCTTCTACCCATGCTTTAAGATGCGAGGGGATTGTGTCATAGGGTAGATACCCATCATTAAATAAAATTCCTGTACTATCTGGATCCAGCCAGGTTTTTAATTGTTGCTCAGGATCAGGATAATCCTGCCATGATCGATGAATTTGTTGGTAGAAGTCGTTAAAATTATAACTACAGCTGGCATCTCCGCCTGTTAAATCACCAATAATTCGTTGATTTTGGTCAAATAATGGACTACCCGACGATCCTCCCTCTGTAGTCCCTATATCCCAGGCTTCAATCCACCAATGGCTATTTGGAGTATATACTCCTCCAAAGTTTCCCGTGGTAGCCCCATTATTCGCAATAGTAATTTTTTTTATATCACCACTCGGGTGATGAATGGTTGTAACCGTTGAGGGATCTGCAAAATCTCTGCTCCATCCGGCATAATAGGGCGAATATTCAGGGGGTGGTATTTCTGATAATTCAAGTAAAGTAAAATCAAGAGTCCTGTTGGGTGGTGTGGCTATTAAAGTAGAGCCCGAGATCGTTTGGGTTTTATCCCCATCAATGTTATCACAGTTCGAACTTTCATAATTAAAATAAAAAACAGCGTTCTCAGCATCATAAGCATTATCAATACAATGATTTGCTGTCAGGATATATGGAGTTCCATCATTTTGGGTATTGTTAACCAACGCTCCAGAGCAAAGGAAACCATTAAATGTAATTTTACATACAGATTTTTTTGTTGTTTGCCAATTATCACCTTCAGGGCAGTTGATATTAACATTACAACTACCTGAGGCACCAAAATCTTTTTCATTATTGTTCAAAAGGTTAAAGATGTTTTTGTAATCATGTCCAACAGATGAAATATGTAATTTACCCGCAAAACTTACATTCTTAGGTTCAAAATATTCAATAATTATTTCATCTCCTTTTACCGGAGCAATAGCTAAGGTTTTATTTTTTTTGTTATTTCGCGATGTAAATGCTCCTAAAATATGTTTGTTATTAAAGTTGTAAATAAAAAGTTTTGCCCCTTGGGGAACGTTAAAATAATCAAAAACAACACTTAAAGAAAAGGCTCCTGGAGAACTGATTTTTAATTGCCATAATTTATCACCATTATTTAAAGTGTCCCACATCCCACAGATTTCAGGAGAAATATCCGTTGTAATCATTTGTGCAAAACGAAAAGGTTTTAATCTGGATTCTTCGAAAACAAAATCTTCTTCTAATAATTTTTTTGTATCGATGGGAGGTAAAATAATAGAGGGAATATTTTTTTGGGGCTGATTAATATTGTGAGGTACACCAGTCTGATTTAGCTGTGAAAACGAAGTATGACAAATAAATAAAAAAATTAATAGTATGCTTATGTTTAATTTTATTACCATTTTTTTAGATGTCAAACGAACCAAAAGTACATTTTAAATTTTAAATTTAAAAATGGATGATTTTTTTTACGATAAAAACTATACATAAAATAATTTTACCATAATTTTTATGCACTCAATTTTTATGTATTTTTATCGTTTATTATAAAAAGCGATATGTACGAATTTATAACCGGAGAAATCAAAGAAATTTATCCAACATACCTTGTATTAGAAAATTCAGGAATAGGTTTTTTTATAAATATATCTGTAAATACTTATGCTCAGGTTACAGGAAAAGAAAAATGCAAGCTATATATTTATGAAGTTATTCGTGAAGATGCACACCAGCTTTATGGATTTTTTGAGAAAAAGGAACGAGATATCTTTTTGCATTTAATCTCAGTTTCCGGGGTAGGAGCTAATACTGCACGAATGATGTTATCATCCCTTCATGCTGAAGAAATTCAAAATGCAATTATACAGGGAGATGTTCATTTATTAAAGAGTATTAAAGGAATAGGAGCAAAATCCGCACAACGTATTATTGTTGATTTAAGAGATAAAGTAGGAAAAACGGATGATAACGAACAAATTATTTCTACTTTAAACAATACAATTAAAGACGAAGCGTTATCTGCTTTAGTTATGCTAGGATTTCCAAAAGCTAAAGTAGATAAATTGATCAATAATATTCTTAAAGAGCAAAAAGATCTTACAGTGGAAGATTTAGTTAAAGAGTCTCTAAAAAGAATTTAAAATGATTTAAAGTTTAGTTAAATCTTGCTGTTGAAAAAATATATTAAATACCCGGTACTCATTCTAATGTTTATTATGCCCTGTATATTATCTACCAGCGCACAAACAGACACAATAAACTATCAACAATCTTACCTTTTTGAGGAATCAAATATATTTCAAAATAAAAATCAAACACCTTTACAGTTAGCCAGTCCTTCTAATATAAAAGATACCGTTGAATATGATCCGGAAAGCAATGAATATATTTTTTCTAAAAAAGTTGGCGAACATGATTATCAGCCCTCTTCGCGAATGACCTTTGAGGAATATAAGGATTATCAGTTTGAACAATCATTACGCAATTATTGGCGACAAAGAGCAAAAGGACAAACGCAGGATACACAAACAGGGTTATTTCCCAACCTCCGATTGGGTGGCGAAGCTTTTGATAAACTTTTTGGGAGTAGTGCCATTAATATTGTACCTATGGGATCGGCAGAATTAATTTTTGGTATTAATATTAATAGTACCGAAGATCCAACCATTGCTGAAAATCTTAGAAAAACAACAACTTTTGATTTCGAAGAAAAAATAATGATGAATGTCACCGGTACTATTGGTGATAAAATTAAACTTGGGGTTAATTATAACACCGAAGCAACTTTTGATTTTGAGAATCAAACCAAACTCGAATATATTGGGAAAGAGGATGAGATTATCAAACGAATTGAAGCAGGTAATGTTACCTTACCGCTTCCCGGCTCTTTAATTACCGGTAGCCAGAGTTTGTTTGGGATTAAAACAGAGCTGCAATTTGGTAAGTTAACCGTTTCCAGTGTATTTTCCCAACAAAAAGGAGAAACCAAGGTTATTGAAGTAAAAGGAGGGGCACAAACGCAGTATTTTGAGATTAAAGCCGATGAATACGATGCCAACAGGCATTTTTTCTTATCACAATATTTTAAAGAAAATTATAATAAAGCATTAGAAGAGTTACCGGTAATTAAATCGCCATATACCATAACTAAGATTGAAGTTTGGATTACGAATAAAGCCAATAATAACGAAGAAAATCGGAATGTTTTGGCATTGTTAGACCTGGGCGAAAGTGGCGATAATGTTTACGCTCAGCCCGATATAATTAATCCGGTTACAATTGTTAGCCCTTACCCTTCCAATAGCACCAACGAGCTTTATAATAATATTTTAGCCGAATTACCTGCCAGAGATTTTAACAATATCAATCAAGCATTACAAAGCTGGAGTACTTATAATTATTTACCAGGCCAGGATTATGAAAAAATTGGAAGTGCAAGAAAATTAAAACCCAACGAATATGAACTTAATGAACAATTAGGATATATTTCGTTAAATACGGCCCTTAATTCCGATGAGATTTTAGCGGTAGTTTATGAATATGATATGGGAGGACAAAGATTCCAGGTTGGGGATTTTTCTACCGATGGAATTACATCCGAAGAATTTTTGGTAGCAAAATTACTTAAGGGTACTAATTTAACACCTTCGTTGCCCACCTGGGATTTGATGATGAAAAATATTTATGCAATTGGTGCATATCAAGTGAATAGTGAGGATTTTGTGCTTGATATTTTATATCAGGATGATAAAACAGGGAATGCGTTGAACTATATCCCGGAAGGAAAAATTAAAAAACAGATTTTATTAAAAGTGCTTAACCTTGATAATTTAAACAAGCAAAGCGATG
The DNA here is from genome assembly GCA_034189025.1 of Bacteroidota bacterium. Classification (GTDB taxonomy): domain Bacteria; phylum Bacteroidota; class Bacteroidia; order Bacteroidales; family UBA12077; genus UBA12077. The sequence goes on along the minus strand of JAXHVS010000069.1, from coordinate 74,515 downwards.
CCATTCCCGATGGGCGCTTCGATTTTATCAATGGAATTACAATTAATGCATCTAACGGGCGTGTAATTTTCCCTGTACTACAGCCTTTTGGTAAATATTTGAGGAATCAATTTGGGGATTCAGATGCTGAGCAAAGAATTGCTGATAAATATGTTTTTCAGGAACTTTATGACACTACCTTAACTTATGCACGACTGGTAGCCGATAAAAATAAATTTAAATTAAGAGGTGAATATAAATCAGCATCAAGTTCAGATATTGCCCTTAATGCATTTAATATTCCACAGGGGTCTGTAGTGGTTACCGCCGGAGGACGGAAATTAACCGAAAATGTTGATTATACCGTTGATTATAATTTGGGACGTGTAAAAATTATTAATGAAGGATTATTGGAATCAGGCACTCCTTTACAAATATCTCTCGAAAGTCAGGCTTTATATAGCATTCAGACCAAAACGCTGCTTGGAACACACCTGAATTATCAGGTTGCCGATAATTTTAATATTGGTGCTACAATCTTAAATTTAACCGAACGGCCGCTTACACAGAAAGTTGCTTTTGGAGAGGAACCAATTTCGAATACCATTTGGGGATTAAATACAGCCTACCAAACCGAATCTCAGTTTATCACAAGTCTTGTGGATAAATTACCCTTTCTTGAAACCAAAGAAACATCATCCATTATGTTTGATGCTGAGTTTGCTCATTTAATTCCAGGGCATTCCAAAGCCATTGAAAAAGAAGGAAATGCCTATATTGATGATTTTGAAGGGAGCGAAACATCGCTTGATTTAAAAAGTTTTAATACCTGGGTTATTTCCAGTGCCCCGCAGGGGCAGCCGGATATTTTTCCTGAGTCTTCTTTATTAAATGATTTAGCATATGGGAAAAATCGCGCGAAGATTGCCTGGTATGTAATTGATCCGCTATTTTTACGAAATAATTCGTTAACTCCTGGACATATTAAAAGTGATGTGGAGCAACAATCCAACCATTTTGTGCGGGAGATATACGAAAAAGAGATTTTCCCTAATAAAGAATCCGAAACAACGGTACCCACAGCATTGCGGGTTTTAAACGTTGCCTATTATCCTGATGAAAGAGGCCCTTATAATTATGATGACGGCTCCGACCCTGTTTTTGGAGGAATAAATTCTGATGGAACTTTAAAAAATCCTGAAGAAAGATGGGGTGGGATTATGCGAGAATTGCCTACTACCGACTTTGAAGCAGCCAATGTGGAGTATATCGAATTTTGGTTGATGGACCCCTTTGTTTATGATTCTACCAATACCAATGGAGGTTCTTTATATTTTAATCTGGGAAATGTATCGGAAGATATTTTACGTGATTCCAGAAAAAGTTTTGAAGATGGACTGCCGGATACGGAAGAAATCACTGGAGTTGATACTACTGTTTGGGGTAGAGTGCCCAGTAATGATTTTACAGTTGAAGCTTTCGACGTGGGACGTGAAAATCAGGATGTGGGAATTGATGGATTGGGAAACGGGGATGAACAAAGTTTTTTCGAGGCATATCTCGAAAACCTGGAATCGGTTTTAACCGATGAAGCTTATGGTAAATTTGAGAATGACCCTTCTGGAGATGATTTTCATTATTATCGAGGAGGCGATTATGATGCGGAGCAATTAAGTATTCTTGACCGATATAAGCAATATAATGGCATGGAGGGAAATTCAACAGGAGAAGCATCTGAGATTGCTACAAAAAGTCCCGATTCAGAAGATATTAATCGCGACAAAACACTTAGCGAAACCGAAAGTTATTTTCAGTATAAAGTTGAACTTCGGCCCGAATTAATGGAAATTGGACAAAATTATATTGTGGATAAGAAAAAAGGGCATAATGTTAATCTACCCAATGGTGAAAAAAATGCAGATATTACCTGGTATCAATTTAGAATTCCTATTCGTGAACCTGAAAAAACAATTGGTGGTATTCAGGATTTTAAATCTATCCGTTTTATGCGGATGCTCTTAAAAGAGTTTTCGGATAGTGTAATCTTAAGATTTGCTAAATTTGATTTGGTTCGTGGTGAGTGGCGAAAATATGATTTAAGCTTAATGGAAGGGCAGGAAGGATTAGCTACACCGGAACTTTCCAATGGAACGCTCGATATTTCATCGGTTAATATCGAAGAAAATGACAACTATGTATTGCCTCCAGGTGTAGATCGTGTGATTGACCCCACAAACCCACAATTACGTCAGTTAAACGAGCAATCAATGGTACTCAGAGTTCGTGATCTTGACGATGGGGATGGTAGAGCAGCGTATAAGACTATTAATATGGATATGCGCGAATATGAAAAACTAAAAATGTTTGTGCATGCCGAAGCCCTTGAAAATGAGATACTGCAAGATGAAGATTTAAGAATCTTTGTAAGATTGGGTACCGATTATAAAAACAATTATTATGAATATGAAATTCCGATTAATGTAACCAAACCCGGGAATTATGGTGATTTAGACCGGTTAACTGTTTGGCCTGAAGAAAACAATGTTGAGATTATTCTCAATGAGCTTGTACAGGTAAAACAAGCACGTAATGATGAAATGCGGCGGGCTAATTCTTCTATTTCTGTTAATGCTATTTATTCGGTATATAAAGATAATCGTAAACGTTTATCGGTTCGTGGAAATCCAAACCTTAGCAATGTAGTAACTATCATGATTGGTGTCCGAAATCCAAGTAAGCAAAATAATATTATTTCTCCCGATGATGGAATGATAAAATCAGGAGAAATATGGGTAAATGAGCTGCGATTAACCGATTTTAAAGAAGAAGGAGGATGGGCAGCTCGTGGCCGTCTTTCGGCACGATTAGCCGATCTGGGTATGGTAAACCTTTCCGGTAATATCAGTACTCCGGGATTTGGGAGCATTGAGAAAAAAGTAAATGAACGAAGCAAAGAAGAGGTTATTGAATACGATGTATCAACGAACTTAGATCTGGGAAAATTCTTCCCTGACGACGCTCAGGTGAGTATCCCTATGTATGCCGGATATTCCGAATCGTTTATTAACCCCCAGTATAATCCTTTAGACCCCGATGTATCTCTTGATGATGCCATAAAAAATGCAGATTCAAAAGCTGAAAAAGATTCGATAAAAAATATTGCTCAGGATTACACCCAACGCAAAAGTTTAAACTTTACAAATGTTAAAATCAATAAACGTGGAGAAAAACCACGAATATACGATCCGGCAAACTTTTCTCTGAGTTATTCTTATTCGGAAATTTACTCCCGCGATATCAATACTGAATATGATATTTTAAAAAACTACAGGGGGGCCTTTTCTTATATTTATAATACACGGCCTAAAACAATTACCCCTTTTCGTAAAGCCAAAGGGATTCTTAATTGGAAAGCCCTGGCTTTAATTAAAGATTTTAACTTTAATTATATGCCTTCGAGTTTTTCTTTTAGAACCGATATGTTCAGAAAATATCAAAGCAATAAAACAAGAAATATTTATAATCCCGAGATCATTATTGAACCAACTTTTGATAAAGAATTTGTTTGGAATCGTAATTACGATTTGCAATGGGATATCACCCGCTCGTTAAAGCTCGATTTTTCGGCTACTAATATTGCGCGTATTGATGAACCTTATGGAGAAGTAGACAAACAACATCGCGATACTTATGAACATTGGAGAGATTCGGTGTGGAATAATATTTTAAACTTTGGCCGGAATACCCAGTATCATCATAATATTAATGCAACATACCGGGTACCGATAAATAAAATTCCATTGTTGGATTGGACAAGCGTTAATGCAAGGTATAATGCAACCTATAATTGGGATGCCGGGCCAATGCTAAAAAAAGACAGCGAGTATGATCTCGGAAATAATATTCGAAATTCAAGTACAATCCAGCTCAATGGTCAGGCCAATATGATTAATCTTTATAATAAAGTTGGATTTCTGAAAAAAATAAATCAGAAATACAGCCGAGGAAGATCGCGGAAAGAAATAGAATATGAAGATGTTGAATACCAGGATCCTGATGTTTGGTTTAGAGAAGGCCGTTCTCGATCCATTTATCATGATTTAATGACCGAAGATATTACCCGTGTTGCCGTTACCGATTCGGAGGGAGAAGAAGTGAAAGGAGAGTGGGAGGTGGTTTCCAAACGTAAAATACGGTTTAGGTCTGATAGAGATATTGATAATGGATCGATTATAGTTGAAGGACGTATTGAGAAGAAAGAAAATCCATTCGTATTTATTGCAGAGAATACAGCAAGGTTACTCATGTCGATAAAAAATGTATCTGTATCTTATACCATAACAGAAGGATCGAGTATGCCGGGATATAAACCTTCTACGAATCTGTTGGGAATGGAATCGTATAATAATGTTACAGCTCCGGGCTGGCCCTATATTTTAGGTTGGCAAGAAGAAGATTTTGCCATAAAAGCCATTCAGAATGGTTGGTATACACAGGACACTACGCTTAATAAACCCTATTTAATGACTCATAATGAGAATTTAAATATCAGGGTAACCCTGGAACCGGTTCGCGGGCTTAAAATTGACCTTACAGCTAACCGTAGTTATTCTGAAAATAATAATCGTTATTATATGCCCACATTATATGGAACCGAACCATATAATCAGCAGATTACCGGTAATTTTTCTATGACTTACTTAACCATTGGTAGTGCATTTGAAGAATTAAGCAGTAGCAATAATTACTATTCTGAATCTTACGAAAATTTTAAAAGCTATAGGGCCACCATATCAAAACGATTGGCCAAAGAGCGCCAGAGTGATCCTATATATACTGGAGGCACAAGCCCCGAGGAGCCAGGGTACATGGATGGATATGGCAGTTTATCGCAACAGGTAATGGCTCCGGCTTTTCTGGCAGCATATGGTTATTATGATGAAAATAATGTCCCGCTTGAATTGTTTCATCAAATTCCTTTCCCTAACTGGAGTATCCGATACGATGGGTTGAAAGATATCCCATTTATTAAGCGATTTTTCCGGTCAATTAATTTAAGCCATACTTATCGATCATCCTATAATGTGGGTTCGTTTATAAATAATGCCGATTACGAAGAGGTTGACGGGTATAGCTATGTAATTGATCAGCTCAATAATTTTATACCGCAATATGAAGTAAACAGCATTACCATCAACGAACAGTTTAGCCCGCTGATTAATGTGGACATGACCATGAATAATAATTTTACGGCACGGTTTGAAATGAAAAAGAACAGGACTGTAACGCTAAGTTTTACCAACAATCAGGTAACCGAGTTGTTAAGTGAAGAGTTTGGGATAAGCCTGGGATATCGGTTCGACGATTTTAACCTGATATTTGATTTTGGAAATCAACAAGAAAATTTTAAAAGTGATTTAAATATCCGTGGTAATTTTAAAATTAGAGATAACAAAACCATCTTGCGAAAAGTTGTTGAGGACGATGAGCTGCCTTCGGCAGGACAAAAAGCGACTATTATTGGTGTTTCGGCTGATTATATGTTAAGTAACCGTTTAACCTTGCGGTTATTTTACGATCAGAATATTTCCGACCCGCTCATTGGCAATGCTTATCGTACTTCTAATACAGATATTGGGTTTAGCCTGCGATTTACTTTAACAGAATAATTTTATTTTCGAAAAAAATGCTTAATTTTGGATTGAAATTTTTGTTAAGGTATAATTAATCTATTTAAAATAATTTGGTTATGAATATTCCAGAAAATCTAAAGTTTACAAAAGATCACGAATGGATTCGTGTGGAAGGTAATGAAGCCTATGTAGGAATTACAGAATATGCCCAGGGCGAATTAGGCGATGTAGTTTTTGTAGAAATTGAAACAGAAGGCGAAGAATTGGATAAAGAAGAAGTTTTCGGAACCATCGAAGCTGTTAAAACGGTATCGGATATGTTTATGCCTGTTTCCGGTAAAGTACTGGAAGTTAATGGTAAGATTGAAGATACTCCGGAAATTGTTAATAAAGATCCTTATGGAGAGGGATGGTTAATTAAAATCAGTATTAAAGACGAAGCAGAACTAAAAGATTTATTAGATGCTGATGGCTATAAAAAGCTATTAGAAGCTTAAAAAACAAATTTTAAAAAAGTAAACCGGACTGAGAAATCAGCCCGGTTTTTTTGTGAAATAAAAAATCCGGTGAGATTATCACCGGATTTTGTTGTTTTATTATATTCCTTCTTTGAGAACAATACTATCATCTATTTCCCACGTTGCACATTCAGAGGTAGTACTAACATATTTAAACGCAATAAATACATTATTGTCCCCATCATATTCAGAAAGATCAATATCTCCTGAATTAACCCATGTCCAGAAAGGTTCAGTAGGTGGAGTATCAAAAGTAAAAGCAGTCCAGGTTGCTTCATTAGGATCTCCATTGCCAGAATAATCAGTGGAAACAAGTAGTTGTAGATCATCCCAAACACCGGTGTAAACATAACCAGCCGTATGTCTGAAATTAAAAACAACATTATTTTTGTTGGTAAAATCAAGGGAAGAAGAAATTAACCAATCTTCATTTTGATTTTGACCTCCTTCATAGCCAGTCATCTTGGCATATTCATTTGAACTATCGTAAGTCCATTTTTGATCGCCAATAACACTGTATTGATAGAATTGTCCTGGTGTACCAAAATTATCAAATGATATTACCGATTCAACAACATCAAATCGTTCATTATCCATTTCTACTTCTTCCGAAGATCGTATATAGAGCTGAACATCATTTCTATATTGACCCACAACAGCCACTAACGAACCACTCCCATTAGGAACGGGTTCATTTGCAAAAGATGCATAACCGCTAGTTCTAACTATTAATGAGTTTCCTTCCTGGTCTTGAATCGTTCTGTTTTCTGTAATAAGATTATCTCCATCTGCATAGGTTTTATTCGTATCTGAGAGAATAAACTGAACATTGTTTAACTTAACGATTCTACATTGGTAGTAGTCCATTCCGGAAACAATATCAAGAATTGAAACCTCTTCTGGGGTTACTTTAACCTTTGTATCCAATTTGGTTATGTAATTATCCATGGTGAAACCATTCCCGTCCGTAGCGTCAATTTGGAATAAGCTTTCATATTGTCCTACTTTTAAGCCATTAAGCTGAATACGTATGGAGTCTCCCTCGTACAAACCACCCGAAGCATCCATGTGTAAGGCTATAGCTCCGGTTTCGTCCTGGATATAAGCGGTTTTGTATATATTTCCACTCTTATCATCCATGGTTACCACAGCAAAGATAGATTGGTCCGTAGTAAATTGATAATCTCCCTCGTTATTAAACAGGTTTTTTACTTCCTGGATAGTGATAGTTTCTCCAACAGGAATGGTATATCCCGGAGGAGTGTCGAATTCGTCATCCACACACGAAAACATTGTCATTGACAAAGCAAAGATTAAAGTATAGATTACTGATTTTTTATTCATTTTTTTCATGTTATGTGTTGTTTTATTGTTTTCAATTAATAATTAAAATCTAAAGGTTAATATTAGCATGTAAGTTCTGCCCCACATGTAGAAATATACAGGGGAGAATTTATTTACATCCTGGTTTTCGTAATCAAATCTTAACTGCTCGTAGCCTCCGGTAATGAATTCCTGGTTATCAAGCAGGTTAGAGATGTTCGCATAAAGACTTAGGTAATAATCACCAAATTTCCATGATTTTCCTCCGGAAAGGTCAACGGTATATTGGCTGGCTAATTTTTCTTGTTGTGTAATTTCATTTATTCGTTCTGCTCCGTAAGGAGAGTTTGGTTCTAAACCAACAATGGCATTGGTTGTTCGACGGGCTGGATTAAAGCTTAAATAAATATCGTCGAAATAGCTGGCATTAACTTCTATCCACCAGTATTTTGGCGAATTATAACTTAATCCCACAGAATAAGCCTGTTGAGGTGTTCCATCCACATAAAAGTTTTTTACATAAACTGTTTGTTTGGGGTCGCCTAATGTTTCGGCATCGTTATCTCGTGTAATGCTAACCTCAGGCCTGGAGTCATAGGTATACTGCCCTATGGCTGCAACACCCTGTACACTTAAGGTGGAGGTAATATCATATTCAAGTCCGATTTCAGTACCAAAATGTTTTTTGTCTATGCCTGTCATCGAGTAATTTACAAAACTGTTATAATCATCATGATAAAAGCTCATTACATCAACTTGATCTTTAAAGGTACTGTAATATCCGGTTATTCTACCTTTTAAATTAGGCATTCGAACAATATAATTAAGATCAGTAGAAATGATTTTCTCGCTGGTTAATCCTTCCACTTCAACATTTCTGGTTCTGGGCGAAACATAAGCATTCTCAAAAAACGGTGCTCGTGTCATATAGGTGGCATTACCTGTGAATATATGGCGTCCGGTTAGCTTATAAGTAGCTCCGCCTGAGAATGCATAGTTAAAGAATGATTGTTTTTCGGAGTCCCCAGCTGAGTTTTCCGGGAATTTACCGTTACGCATATTTCCTGTACGATAAAAACTTGTGTTTGATAAGTTTAGGCCAAGATAAGCGTCTACTTTACCCATGGAATAATCACCTTTTACAAATCCTCCAATCTTCTGGATATTGGCATCATAATCATAACCAAAAAGGTCTCCTTCATCAACTAATCTATTGGGATTGTCCAGGTCACTTTGTGCAATCACAGGATCGGCAAAATCTCTTTCGGCAAAGTGGTCAATATCTACCCAGTAGTCGGCTCCTAATAAATCATCTACTAATTTAAAATGTTCACCTTTATACCAGTTGTAATTAATACTTCCGGTTAGTTTGATATTATCGTTTAAATCATAAATTAGGTGGGTATTAGCAATTATTTGATTATGGTCTATTCGTTGATCTTCGATCATATATTTTGCACGGTTAAACGTAACATCATTACCTTCAATTCCGTCAACATCTTCCTGTGTATAAAGGTTTTTTTGGTTGGCAAAATAGAAAAAGTCCCAATCTACTTGCTGATTATCCCAGGTATAATCTTCTACCTCGCGGTTATAATAAGGCAGATATTGGTAATAATTGGGCCTTGGGTCAGCTGCATCGTACCAGTTTAACCTGGTGTTTCCATCACGGCCAAACGAATAGGCTACGGCAGAGTTTATTTTAAGTTTATCACTAAAATCCCAGTAATGGTTTAACTCTATAAAAGGTTTAAATGTATTGGATATTCTGGAATTTCTTTTTTCACCGGCCTGATATCCCCAGTTTGCATTATAATAGTTATCATCAAGATAGTCGTATGCTTCTTGTGTTGATCCGATTTGTTTTCCTCTTTTATTAGGTGTAACAAAAGCGGTTAAAGAAATTGCATGGTTGTCATTAATTATTTTTTCTGCAGCTAAAAGCACTGCATTTGCATCGTAGTATGTACCTTCCACATAACCTTCCTGCGACCATCGCCTAGAACCGGAGATGGTAAATGCCCAGCCATTATCCATTATCCCGGTAGAGGCTGTAGCCATAACCCGGTGATTGTAATATTTATTGGTATTCATATACGAAACTTTAACTCCAGGGCTGTATTCTGAAGCTCTGGTAATAATGTTAGATCCACTTCCTAAGGTTGTTACGGAATATTTGTTGTTATCCATTCCGTAAAAAAGTTCTTCGTTTCTTGTAGCATCATTTAATCCGCCCCAGTCTGACCAGTATGGCCGTCCGGTTTCCAGGTTATTCATTCTGATCCCATTGAAAAATACGGTAGAATTTTCTGATCCAAAACCACGAATATCGAAACGAGCTGCACCAAAAGTATAAGCTGCTGTTGAGGCAAAAATATCATCCGATGAATGAAGTAATCCTCCAATCCCCTGGTCAATGTCGTTGTCCTCTAATTCACCAGCATCCAGTACTACCATGGGTAAGTCATCTTTTTCTTTTTTGTAATCCGGTGCATATTCTAGTGTAATTGTACCGATCTCAAGCAGATCATTATCTTTTAAAATAAAAGGAATCTCTTTTGTTTTGTAATCTTCATGAGAGAAAATCAAAAAACCTTCACCCACCGGAACATGGTTAATTAAAAATTCTCCGTTTGATTTAGAAAATTCTTCTATATTAGTTCCTTTAATCAAAATATTTACTTCGCTTAAAGGTTTTGCATTTCTGTTTTCAATAACCTTCCCTCTTACAGACCCTGTTTGGGCTATGGTTGTAAAGGTAAAAAACAGAATAAGAGAAATAATAAGTGTTAATTGTTTCATATGTTTTTTTTTGATTTTTTTGTGTTTATTTACTTAATAATCTTATTGTTTATTCGTTATATTTAAGAGTCTGGCATATTAAGAAAGGATATAAAAATACCACAATGTTTTTAATTTCCGAAATTTTTTCATAGAATTACAAAGTTTTAATATACATGTATTATGAAACAGAACATTATTCTATTGAAGACATTTTTTGTAGCAATTTTTTCTTTTTTGTTGTTGGGAAATGTTGGGGTTAAAGCTCAACAAAAACAATATAAAGTAGCTACGGTTGCATTTTATAATCTTGAAAACTTATTTGATACCATTGATACTCCAAATAAGAACGATTTGGAATATACTCCTGAAGGATCTAAAAATTGGGATAGTAAAAAATATTATGCCAAATTAGAAAATTTAGCTGAAGTTATTTCTCAAATTGGGAGTGATTTAACCGGAGCACCACCTGCTATTGTTGGTGTTTCAGAACTTGAAAACAAGGCAGTATTAGAAGATTTAATAAATCAGCCACAATTAAAACCGTATAATTATAATATTGTACATTATGAATCGCCCGATCGCAGGGGTGTTGATGTAGCTCTTTTGTATCAATCGGCGGTGTTTGAAGTTGTCGATACACATTCTGCTACATTAACTATTGAAGGGATGGATAATTTCTATACGAGAGACCAACTGGTTGTTTCTGGGATTTTAGATGGTGAGAAAATACATTTTATTGTAAATCATTGGCCCTCCAGGTATGGTGGCGAGGCTCGAAGTAAGCCTCTTCGGAATGCTGCAGCAGATTTAACCCGATCATTGGCCGATTCTATTATGAACTTGGATAAAAATGCAAAAATAATCATTATGGGGGATCTCAATGATGATCCTATTGACGAAAGTATCATGAAGCATCTTGATGCTAAAAAATCGGAAAGGAAAACCGGCCCCGGCGATTTATTCAATCCTTTCTACAATATGTTTAAAAAAGGATATGGGTCATTGGCTTATCGTGATCAATGGAATTTATTTGACCAAATTATTGTTTCTTATCCTTTACTTGGAGATGATAAATCAACCTTTAAATTATATCAAACTAAAGTTTTTGATAAAGATTTTTTAAAACGTGACTCGGGTAGATACAAAGGTTATCCATATAGAACGCATGCTGCTGGAATATATTTGGGTGGATATAGCGATCATTTTCCTGTGTATGCCTTTTTAATCAAAGAAATTCAATAAGTGTTTATTTAGGATTTTTTGTAAAAGAAAAAAGGTGCTCAAAATTTTTTGAACACCTTTTTTGGGTAGTATTATAGTAGGTATTATAATGTTTTTTTCACTTCAACTTCCTGGAATCCTTCAATCACATCACCGACTTTAATATCATTAAAGTTTTCAACGTTCAGTCCGCATTCATATCCAGAAACAACCTCTTTTACATCATCTTTAAAACGTTTAAGCGAACCAAGATCTCCGGTATAAATTACAATACCATCGCGGATTACACGTACTTTAGTATTCCTGGTAAGTTTCCCCTCTTTAACAATACATCCGGCGACAGTTCCTACTTTCTTAATTTTAAATGTGTCACGTACTTCGGCAGTACCAACAATTTCTTCTTTAATCTCGGGCGATAACATACCTTCCATTGCATCCCTTACTTCATTGATAGCATCGTATATTACAGAATAAAGTCGAATATCAATTTCTTCTTTTTCGGCCAGCTTACGAGCATTCATCGAAGGCCTAACCTGGAAACCAACAATAATAGCATTCGAAGCTACGGCTAACATCACATCGGTTTCGGAAATTTGGCCAACACCTTTGTGAATAATATTGACCTGAATTTCTTCGGTGCTAAGTTTGATTAATGAGTCTGATAAAGCTTCGATAGAGCCATCCACATCGCCTTTAACCACAATATTAATTTCCTGGAAGTTTCCAATAGCAATTCGTCGGCCAATTTCGTCGAGAGTAATATGTTTTTGTGTACGTAAGTTTTGTTCTCGTTGTAATTGTTCACGCTTATTGGCAATTTCACGTGCTTCTTTATCGCTTTCCATTACATGGAATTTGTCGCCTGCCTGAGGAGCTCCGTTGAGGCCAAGAATTTGAACAGGGGTTGCCGGGCCGGCTTTTTCAATGCGTTTTCCTCTTTCGTTATACATAGCTTTTGCATGGCCAAAGTAACTCCCTGCTAATATTACATCGCCAATACGCAATGTCCCGGCTTCAACTAAAATAGTTGAAATATATCCACGTCCTTTATCCAGTTCGGATTCGATAACTGTGCCCATGGCATTTTTATTAGGATTTGCTTTAAGCTCAAGAATTTCGGCCTCAAGCAATACTTTTTCGAGTAGTGCATCAATATTTAATCCTTGTTTAGCAGAAATATCCTGCGATTGATATTTACCACCCCAATCTTCTACAAGATAATTCATATTGGCTAATTCTTCCTTAATTTTTTCAGGGTTAGCACCTGGTTTATCAATTTTATTAATAGCAAAAATAATAGGAACACCTGCAGCGCTGGCGTGGTTAATGGCTTCAACGGTTTGAGGCATTACATTGTCGTCTGCGGCTACTACAATAATAGCCACATCGGTAATCTGAGCTCCACGTGCACGCATAGCAGTAAATGCTTCGTGTCCAGGAGTATCAAGGAAGGTTATCGTTTTATCCTTATCAACTATAACGCTGTAAGCTCCAATGTGTTGAGTAATTCCACCCTCCTCACCTGCAATAACATTTGTTTTTCGAATATGGTCGAGCAAGGAGGTTTTACCATGATCGACGTGTCCCATTACCGTTACAATAGGTGGCCTTGGTAATAGGTCTTCTTCTTTGTCTTCTTCTTCATTGATAGCTTCTTGAACTTCAACACTAATAAATTCAACTGTATAGTTAAATTCGTCGGCAACTAAGGCCATCGTTTCGGCATCAAGACGTTGATTTATAGATACCATTAGCCCCAGGTTCATACAAACCGAAATAACTTCTGTTGGCGAAACATTCATCATATTTGCCAATTCATTAACAGAAACAAATTCGGTAACTTTCAATACTTTTTTATTTTCTTCTTGTTTCTTTAATTCTTCTTGCTGTTTTTGACTTATAGTATCACGCTTTTCTCTTCGGTGTTTTGAACCTTTTGATTTTCCTTTGGATGTTAGGCGGGCAAGTGTTTCTTTAATTTGTTTTTGAACATCTTCTTCACTTACCTCAGGACGCAATTGTTTCTTCTTTTTCTTCCTCGATTTAAAATGCTCTTTATCTTTTTTTCTGTCTTGAGCTCTTTTGTTATCTTTTTTATCATCAAGATCAACTCTTTCTTTATGAATACGTTTTCGTTTTTTCTTTTTGCTTTTTTGATCGTTTGATGAAGCTACCGGTTTCTTTTTTTTCTCTTCGGGTGTAGGTAAATTTATTTTTCCAACAACGGTAGGGCCCGAAAGTTTTTCAATTTTGGATTTGTATAATTGCGATTCCTGCTCTCCGGAAGTTTTTTTCTCTTCTGCAGGTTGATCCT
>JAXHVS010000069.1:51034-60643 GCA_034189025.1 Bacteroidota bacterium | reverse complement strand
TTCTTTTTGTTTTTTTTGTTTCTTGTCAGGACGAGTTTTTTGGTTTAGGGAATCGAGATCGATTTTGCCAATAACTTTTACCGACTCTTTTTGTTCATTTTTTTCTTCTCCAGAAGATTTTTCTTCTTTTTTTGTTGTTTCTATTTTAGGTTCTTTTTTTTCTTTGCTTTCAGCCTTTGTTGATTCTTCTTGCTTTTGAGGCTTGCTTTCGGAAACTGATTTTTCTTCTTTAGGTGTAACAGAATTTTGTGTACTACTTACATCTTTTATCAAGATTTCTTCATCTGAAGTAAATGAATCGTCTTCTTCAGTTTCTTCCTCCTGATCTTGATTTTCTTCATCAATATCATTAATTGAAACAGCTTCTTTTTTACTTCGAAGTTGATTCAGACTTAGTTTTTCCGACTCTTTTTTTGCATTAATGTCGGAGCTGTATTCCTTTAAAAGAATATCATAAAGCTCTGGTGATACTTTCGTATTAGGGTTTGAATCTATATCAAATCCTTTTTTATGCAGGAATTCTACTATAGTAGCAATTCCTACATTAAACTCTCTAGCCACCTTACTAAGTCTTGTTGCTTTTCCTGTTCCCATAAAATTTTAAAACCTATATTTTAAATATCTATAATTTAACGATTTGCTAATTTATAATTAAAGATTTAAATTATTCAAATTCTGCTTTAAAAATTTGAATAATATCATCAATTGTTTCTTCTTCCAGGTCGGTTCTTTTAATTAAGTCGTCTCTGGTTAATTCAAGTACGCTTTTTGCTGTGTCGCAGCCAATAGCTTTTAACGCATCTAAAATCCAATCTTCAATTTCATCAGCAAATTCATCAATACTAACATCTTCTTCATCCTCTTCTTCAGCTTCACGATACACATCAATTTCATATCCGGTTAGCTGGCTGGCTAATTTAATGTTTAATCCGCCTTTACCAATAGCTAGTGAAACTTCTTCAGGTTCAAGGTAAACATCAGCTCTTTTATCTTCTTCATTTATTTTTATCGAAATAATTTTTGCAGGGCTCAATGATCGCTGAATAAAGAGTTGTATGTTATTGGTGAAATTAATTACATCAATATTTTCATTTCTTAACTCCCGAACAATTCCATGAATTCTTGAGCCTTTCATCCCAACGCAAGCTCCTACCGGGTCAATCCGTTCATCGTACGATTCTACAGCTACTTTGGCTCTTTCGCCAGGAATACGTACAATTTTTTTAATGGTAATTAATCCGTCAAAAATTTCTGGTACTTCAAGTTCGAATAATCGTTCCAAAAATACTGGTGATGTGCGTGATAATACAATCAGCGGATTATTATTTTTCATCTCAACGCGAACTACAACCGCGCGGATTGTATCTCCTTTTCTGAAAAAATCTGAAGGGATCTGTTCACTTTTTGGAAGAATTAGTTCATTTCCTTCGTCATCAAGAATTAAAATTTCTTTCTTCCAAACCTGATAAACTTCACCGGTAACAATGTCTCCAATTTTATCTTTATACTTGTTGAAAATATTGTTTTTTTCCAGATCCAAAATTCTGTTGGTAAGGTTTTGGCGTAATGCTAAAATAGCTCTTCTTCCAAAATCCAGCAATTTTACTTCATCGGTAACTTCTTCTCCAACCTCGTAGTCTTCGTCAATTTTTTTAGCTTCCGATAATGGAATTTGAAGGTTTTCGTCTTCAAGCTCACCATCTTCTACTACCTCACGGTTGCGCCAGATTTCAAAGTCTCCTTTATCGATATTGATAATGATATCGAAGTTTTCGTCTGTTCCGAATTTTTTTTGCAGCAAATTGCGGAATACATCCTCCAGAACAGTCATCATGGTTACTCGATCGATATTCTTTAATTCTTTAAATTCCGAAAAAGTGTCGATCAAATTTAAATTTTCCATTGTATTTAATGTATTTTGCTTATTACTTAAATTTTATTACAATTTTTGTTGATTTAATATCTTCAAAAGATAATTGATGTTTTTCAACGATTGTTTGTTTTTTCTTTTTACCTTCAACTTTTACTTTCTTCGTTTCTTCAATCACGATTCCCTTTTCATCAACTTCTATTAAATCACCTTTAATTTTATTGCCTTCTTTTAAAATGGTTTCAATTTCTTGTCCAATATTTTTTTTGTATTGCTGCCAAACCTTAAAGGGACTCGATAGACCCGGAGTTGAAACTTCTAAAGCAAAATCTTCTTTATCCCGATCAATATTTTGCTCAATGGCCCGGCTAACATCAACACAATCATCAATAGTAAATCCATCGAAACTATCCAGTTCTAGAATAATTTTATTTGATGAACTTACTACTAAATCAACGACATAGGCATTTTTTTCTTTAACAATGCCATCAATAATAGCTTCTATTTTCTTTTTGTTAATCATTTATAATATTGATAACAAAATAGGGGACTACGTCCCCTTATTCAATTTTAAAGTAAATACTTTCAGGCGCAAAATTATAAATATTCTTGTAATTCTCAAAATTATTGACCTGAAAATTAGTTGATTTAAAATCACTAACCGGTCTTTTTCAAAAAAAAGAAAATGAAAAGGAAAACTACCAAAATTAAAACGGCCAAATATTGATGTTTTTGGTTGAAAATCGTTTATTTTTGTTATTAAAATTAAAAGGTGACAATTAACCCAATCATTAAACGTAAAATATTAAACGACCCGGTTTATGGTTTTATAAATATTCCATCCGGGATTGTATTTGATATTATTGAGCATCCTTATTTTCAGCGATTACGAAGAATAAAACAATTGGGATTAAC
The DNA here is from genome assembly GCA_034189025.1 of Bacteroidota bacterium. Taxonomy (GTDB): domain Bacteria; phylum Bacteroidota; class Bacteroidia; order Bacteroidales; family UBA12077; genus UBA12077. The sequence continues at coordinate 57,858 of JAXHVS010000069.1, read as the reverse complement.
CGATCTTGTTTATCCTGGAGCTGTTCATACAAGGTTTCAGCATACCTTAGGAGCCGTTCATTTATTAGAATCGGCTATTGATATTATTAGATCAAAAGGACACAGTATAACCAAAGATGAAGAAATAGCAGTTACACTGGCTATTCTTTTGCATGATATTGGGCATGGGCCTTTTTCGCATACACTTGAGAAAATAATCATCCCCGAATATGGGCACGAAGATTTGTCGCTTTTATATATGGATGAATTAAATAAAACTTTTAATGGCGAATTAGACTTAGCCATAAAAATATTTCAAAATAAATACCATAAAAAATTTTTACATCAGTTGGTATCGAGCCAGCTTGATGTTGACCGTCTTGATTATTTAAGACGCGATAGTTTTTACACCGGAGTTTCCGAAGGTGTTATTGGTTCGGATAGGATTATAAAAATGTTGAATGTAGTAAATGATGAACTGGTTGTTGAAGCAAAAGGAATTTATTCTATAGAAAAATTTTTAATTGCCCGATGGTTGATGTACTGGCAAGTTTATTTACATAAAACGGTTGTTTCTGCCGAACAACTGTTACTGATGATTTTTAAAAGAATAAAATATCTTTTAGCTCAAAATAAACAAATATACCTTCCCGAGAGTTTACAATATTTTTATCTAAATAATAATAAAAAGAAATTACCCGAGTTGTTAAAAAATTTTTCTATGATTGATGATACTGATATTATAAACTGTATCAAAAAGTGGACATTTGAATCCGATCAAGTGTTAAGGATGCTTTCCAACCGGCTGCTTCAGCGAAAGTTATTTCGGGTAGAAATTCAAAATACTCCGTTTGATAAACATAGAATAAATGAACTAACTCAAAAAGCTTCGAAATTTTTAAAGCTACCTAAAACAGAAACACAATATTTTGTATTTACCGATTTTATCAGTAAAAATGCATATAGCGTTTTTGATGAAAAAATTAAAATACTTTATAAAGATGGAAAATTAGTTGATGTTGCTGAAGCATCTGACATGTTAAATGTTTCGGTCCTCTCGAAAACAGTACGAAAATATTTTTTATGTTATCCTAAAGAAATTTCTTTGATATAATAATTATATACTATTTTTGAACGATTTTTTTAAATACGAATACGATGGAATTTACAGCAAAAACAATAGCAGAATTTTTACAAGGTGAAATTATTGGGAATCCGGATGTTACGGTTAATAATGTTGCAAAGATTGAAGAAGCACAACCAGGTACGTTGGCTTTTTTAGCTAACCCAAAATATAATAAGTACCTATACACTACTAACGCATCTGTTGTATTAATAAACAAAGATCTTATTGTAGAAAAAGGTGTTAATGCTACTTTAATTAAAGTAGCAAACGCTTATGAAAGTTTTGCACGCCTTCTGCAATTAGCCGAACAAGCTAAACCTGTTAAAAACGGAGTAAGCTCAATGGCTTTTATAGAAGAATCGGCAAAGATTGGAAAAAATGTATATATAGCACCTTTTGTTTACGTAGGAGAGAATGTCATTGTTGAAGATGATGTAAAACTTTATCCACATGTTTTTATCGACGATAATGTAACGATTAAAAAGAATGTCAAGCTTAATGCTGGTGTAAAGGTTTACCATGATTGTGAAATTGGTGAAAATTGTAATATTCATGCTGGGGCAGTTATTGGTTCGGACGGATTTGGTTTTGCACCGGACGAAAATAATGTATACCAGAAAATTCCTCAATTAGGAAATGTTATTTTAGAAGATAATGTAGAAATTGGTTCGAATACGACTATTGATAGAGCAACAATGGGTTCTACAATTATTAAAAAAGGAGCTAAACTGGATAATCTGAACCAGATTGGCCATAATGTTATTGTAGGAGAAAATACTGTAATGGCTGCACAAACCGGAGTTGCAGGGTCAACTAAAATTGGTAAAAATTGTCAGTTTGGTGGTCAATCGGGAGTTGCCCCGCATATCCAAATTACCGATGGTGTTCGAGTAGCTCCACAGTCTGGAATACCCAACAATATAAAAGTGGAAGATAGTGTTGTAATGGGAACACCTGCTTTTAATATCAGAGATTTTCAAAAATCGTTTATTGTATACAAACAACTACCAGATTTATTTAAAAGAGTGAAAGAATTAGAAAATGAATTAAAAAGGATAAAAAGCTCTGACTAAAGGGAACTAAGCAATTCTGTAAATGAATTAATTATTAAATGGATACGGTAATTTATTTAGTTTTTTGTAACTTGCGGCGATTTTTTTATTATTGATATTGAAAATAAATATTTTACAGATATGTCGCAAAATCAAAAAACAATACGTAAAGCGGTTTCATTAAAAGGCAAGGGCCTACACACCGGTTATGATGTAGAAATTACTTTTTGCCCGGCACCCGTTGATCATGGATATAAATTTCAACGGATAGATTTAGAAGGAAAACCAATAATCTCAGCTTCGGTTGATAATGTTACAGATACATCCAGAGGAACTACGCTGGTTGAAAATGGAGTTGAGATTCATACCATTGAGCATGTATTAGCATCTCTGGTAGGCTTAGAATTGGATAATATTTTAATGGAATTTAGCGGGCCGGAAGCACCTATTCTGGATGGTAGCGCAAAAATGTATGTTGAGGCTTTAAAAAAAGCAGGCATTGAAGAGCAAGATGCTGAAAAAAATTATTTTATTGTAAAAGAACGAATTGTTTTTCGTGACGAAGAAAACGATATTGAAATTGTAGCTTATCCCGATGATCATTTTTCTGTTGACGTAATGGTTGATTACAACTCAAAGGTTTTAGGCCATCAATATGCATCTTATCATCCAACGCACGATTTTGAAAAAGAGATTGCTCCTTCCAGAACATTTGTATTTTTCCATGAGCTGGAAATGTTACTCAAACATAATTTAATTAAAGGTGGGGATTTGCAAAATGCCATTGTTATTATGGAGAATGAAGTTTCGCAGGAAGAGCTCGACCGAATGGCTGATTTGTTTAACAAACCACACGTAAAAGTTAAAGAAGGTATTTTAAATAATATTGATTTACGATTTAGTAACGAACCGGCAAGGCATAAGTTGCTTGATGTCCTTGGTGATTTGTCGCTTATTGGCCAACCTGTTTTAGGGAAAATTGTTGCATCAAGGCCTGGCCATTATGCCAATACTCAATTTGCTAAGATCATTAAGGAAACAATAAAGAAAGAGCTATCAAGAGTAGCTATTCCAAAATACGACCCAACCAAAGAGCCTTTATATGATATTAACCAGATAAAAAAAATATTACCCCACCGCTATCCTTTTCTTCTTATTGATAAAATAACAGAGTTAAATGACAAATCGGTGATTGGTATTAAAAATGTTACCCTGAACGAAAATTTTTTTATGGGACATTTCCCTAAAGAACCTATTATGCCTGGAGTATTGCAAGTGGAAGCTATGGCTCAGGTTGGAGGAATTTTGGCTTTAAGCCAGGTTGAGAATCCGGAAAATTACCAAACACTGTTTTTAAAAATTGATAAGGTTAAGTTTAAACAAAAAGTTATTCCGGGTGATACTATTATTTTCAGACTGGAATTGCTTACTCCTATCAGAAGAGGTTTGGTACATATGTTTGGACAGGCATTTGTAGGGAATAATTTGGTAATGGAAGGTGAATTAATGGCACAAGTATCTAAAATTAAATAACGAATGAATCGAGATTTAGCATATATACATCCGGAAGCGAAAATTGGTAAGAATGTTAAAATTGAAGCATTTGCCTGGATTGATAAAAATGTTGAAATTGGTGATGGTACATGGATTGGCCCTAATGCAACCATAATGGAAGGTGCTCGAATTGGTAAAAATTGCAAAATTTTTCCTGGTGCAGTTGTTTCTGCCATTCCACAAGATTTAAAATTTAAAGGAGAAGAAACGACAGCCGAAATTGGTGATAATACGACTCTGCGCGAATGTGTTACCGTTAATCGCGGAACCGCTTCGAAAGGGAAAACAGTTGTTGGCAACAACTGTCTTTTAATGGCTTATGTTCACATTGGACACGATTGTGCCCTGGGAAATAATATTATTATATCTAATAGTACTAATGTTGCAGGAGAAATTATAATTGATGATTTTGCCGTAATTAGCGGGGATGTGCAGATTCACCAGTTTGTTCATATTGGTGGCCATGTTATGATTTCCGGAGGTTCATTGGTCAGAAAAGATGTGCCTCCTTATATTACCGTAGCGCGAGAACCTTTATCCTATGTTGGTATAAATACTGTTGGACTCCGGCGAAGAGGTTTTTCACCCGAGACGATTAATCAAATTCAAAGTATTTATCGCGAGATTTATGTAAAAGAACAAAATGTAACACAAGCCCTAAAAAATATTGAAGAAGATTTGAGTGATTCTGAAGAAAAAAAGTATGTTCTTGAGTTTATTAAAGAGTCTCAACGAGGAATTGTAAGAGGTTACAATGGGCAATAAAAATAAATTATGGTAAATGTAAAATCCGAAGCCAAAAACTTCGGATTTTTTATTTTTTATTTTTAAGCGGATTCCATCCCTGAGCTTGTAATGGAATTGCCTGCCCTGCTTCAGAAATTAATACGGCACTATTTTTTTTGTCCGTGATATGGCCTATTGGATGAATAAGGGTATGATCTTTAATTTTATCAAAATCATTAACATTTAGGGTAAACAAAAGCTCATAATCTTCGCCACCATTTAATGCAGCAATTAATGGTTCCATTTTAAATTCTTTGGCCATTTTTTCAGTATTTAAATCAATAGGAATTTTATTCTGAAAAATTTTGCAACCCACGTTTGAATTTTTGCAAATATGCAATAACTCAGAAGATAGTCCATCTGAAATGTCGATCATCGCTGTTGGTTTTACATTTATTTCGTTCAACAGATCAATAATATCTTTTCTGGCCTCAGGTTTTAATTGTCGTTGGAGAATATAATCATAACCCTCTAATTTGGGCTGTGTTCCAGGATTTGCCGTGAAAATTTCTTTTTCTCTTTCCAACAGCTGTAGTCCCATATATGCGCCTCCAAGATTTCCTGTGACACAAATGATATCTGTATTTTTGGCTGTGCTACGATAAACAATTTTTTCTTTGCTAGCTTCTCCTATAGCGGTTACACTAATGGCAAGCCCAGTTAATGAGGATGAAGTATCTCCTCCTACCAAATCAACATTATATACTTCACAGGCAAGTTTTATCCCTTCATAGATTTCTTCGATATGGCCAACTGCAAATTTTTTGGAAATAGCAATTGAAACAGTAATCTGTTTCGGCCTTGCATTCATAGCATATACATCAGACAAATTAACTACTACTGCTTTATACCCCAAATGCTTTAATGGGGTGTAGATTAGGTTAAAATGGATGCCCTCAATAAGTAAGTCAGTAGTTACTACAGCGCATTTTTTTCCATAATCAATTACAGCAGCATCATCGCCTACTCCTTTTAAAGTGTTTTTATGTTTAATTTTTATATCTTTTGTAATTTGATCGATTAATCCAAACTCTCCTAATTCAGCTATCTCTGTTAATTTTTTTTCTTTATTATTCATATGTAAAATTGATATTTATCATTATAAAAAAAGATTAAACAATGTTGTTTTATTAGTTGTTAGATTTTAGATATATTTGTACCCAATTTAGAATTAATCTATATAAATTTGGATTTGTGGGTATTTAATATACATTTTGCAAAGTTATGGAAAAAGATCAAGATAAAATATTAAATGAGGTAACACAGGGAGAATATAAATACGGTTTTGTTACGGATGTTGAGGCAGAATCGATCCCTAAGGGGTTAAATGAGGATGTTGTCCGTTTAATATCGCAGAAAAAAAACGAACCTGAATTTATGTTAGAGTTTAGGTTAAAAGCATTCAGGCATTGGCAAAAAATGAAAATGCCCAATTGGGCACATTTAAATATTCCGGAAATTAACTATCAGGATATTATATACTATTCAGCGCCCAAAAGAAAAGCTAATGGCCCCAAAAGCCTTGATGATGTTGATCCTGAATTAAAAGCCACTTTCGATAAGCTGGGTATTCCACTTGACGAACAAAAAAGGTTAGCAGGAGTAGCTGTGGATGCTGTAATGGACAGCGTTTCGGTAAAAACAACCTTTAAAGAAAATTTAGCGGAGTTGGGTATTATATTTTGTTCTTTCAGCGAGGCGGTGCAAGAACATCCCGATTTGGTTAAAAAATATATGGGTTCGGTAGTTCCTTATACCGATAATTATTTTGCCGCCCTAAACTCGGCAGTGTTTAGCGATGGTTCATTTTGCTACATTCCTAAAGGAGTAAAATGCCCTATGGAGCTATCAACCTATTTTAGAATAAATGCTGCTAATACCGGCCAATTCGAAAGAACTTTAATTGTAGCCGAAGATGATTCGTATGTGAGTTATCTGGAAGGATGTACTGCACCCATGCGTGATGAAAATCAGTTGCATGCTGCCATTGTTGAAATTGTTGCCAATAAAAATGCCGAAGTAAAATATTCAACCGTTCAAAACTGGTATCCAGGTGATAAAAACGGCAAAGGTGGAATTTATAATTTTGTAACCAAGCGTGGAAAATGTGCCGGGGATAACTCTAAAATTTCATGGACACAGGTTGAAACAGGTTCTGCTGTTACCTGGAAATATCCAAGTTGTTTATTAATTGGCGACAACTCGGTTGGTGAATTCTATTCAGTAGCTGTTACCAACAATCATCAGCAGGCTGATACCGGGACCAAGATGATTCATATTGGAAAAAAAACCAAAAGTACCATAGTTTCGAAAGGTATTTCAGCAGG
>JAXHVS010000069.1:27522-50934 GCA_034189025.1 Bacteroidota bacterium | reverse complement strand
AATTTTATGAAAACAGCTGTAAACGAGCAACGTAAGCATAAAGGAATGGAGCCTATGTCATCCTCTGATTTTTTAAAATTGATGCGCGAAAAGAAAGAGCTTGTTGAACTAGATGCCGGTTTGGCAAATCGCTCGGTGAACGAAGGTTTTTCCGGAGGAGAAAAGAAACGGAATGAGATTTTTCAAATGGCCATGCTTGAGCCCAAGCTTTCTATCCTTGATGAGACGGACTCGGGGTTAGATATTGATGCTTTGCGTGTTGTAGCCAATGGAGTAAATAAATTAAAATCGCCTGATAATGCTACAATCGTTATTACACATTATCAACGGCTGCTTGATTATATTGTCCCTGATTTTGTGCATGTACTTTATGATGGTAAGATAGTTAAATCAGGGGATAAAAGCCTGGCTTTAGAGTTAGAAGAAAAAGGGTACGATTGGTTAAAAAAGAGTGCTGTAAAATCGTAAACCATTTTATTTTACCGGAATTTAAAAAGCAAACAAATGAGCGTAGAAACAACTGCTATTAAAGTAAAAGATAAGTTTGTTGAGTTATATAACAACAATCAGGACATCTTAATGAAAGGTGCTCCTGATTATATCAATCAAATACGAGAAAAGGCATTTGTTGATTTTAAAAAATTGGGAATACCAGATAAAAAACAGGAGGATTACAAGTATACCGATATTAAATCTTTATTTGCCGATGACCTGAAAAGCTTCTTAAAACCCAGTAATTTTGAATTTAATGTGGACGATATTTTTCATTGTGATGTTCCTGATTTAAACACAGAGGTTATTATATTATTGAATGGGTGGTATTACAATCGCGAAGATCAATTAACTGAATTACCCGGTGGGGCTGTTATTGGTAGCTTTCAAAAAGCTACCGAAGAGTATCCCGAGTTGGTAAAAAAACATTTTAATCAATATGCTGATAATAAAAATGAAGGTTTAGTGGCTTTAAATACTGCCTTTGTAAACGATGGAATCTTTTTATATGTTCCTAAAGGGGCAGTAATTGAAAAACCGATACAAATTATAAACCTTTTGATGGATGATGAAGATGGATTGACACAGCACCGTAATTTGTTTATCCTGGAGGAAAACAGCCAGGCTTCGTTAGTAGTGTGTGACCATACTTTATCTACTTCAAATTTTTTAACCAATTCTGTTTCTGAGTTTTTTGTGGACAAAAATGCCTCGCTTGATTTTTGCAGGATACAAAATGAGCATAACGGCTCCAAACAAGTATCTCATTTATATTTTCATCAGGAAAAAGACAGTAGGATTAATACCAATACCATTTCATTGCATGGTGGGTTGATTCGAAATAACATACATGTTTTGTTGAATGGCGAAGGCTGCGACAACAATACGCTTGGATTATATTTAACCGATAAAGGACAGCATATTGATAACCATATTTTTATTGATCATGCCAAACCCAACTGTACCAGTAATCAACTATTTAAAGGAGTGTTAGATGATTATGCAACCGGGGCTTTTAATGGAAAAGTGCTGGTTCGGGAAGATGCCCAAAAAACACAGGCATACCAGGCAAATAATAATATTTTACTTACCGATGATGCAACCATTAACACCAAACCAACGCTGATTATTTATGCCGATGATGTTAAGTGTAGCCATGGTGCTACGGTGGGGCAATTAGATATGGATGCTTTATTTTATTTGCGTTCAAGGGGAATCAATGAAAAAGAAGCAAAATTATTATTAATGTATGCTTTTGCACACGAGGTGATTCAAAAAATAAAAGTTCCTGCCCTTCAGGAGCGTATCCATGAATTGGTTGATAAACGGTTACGTGGAGAATTATCGCGTTGTAATTTTTGCCAGATGAATTGTAAATAATCTTAAAATAGTACGTGTTGTGAGTATAAATATCAATAAAATACGAAGTGATTTCCCAATTTTAAATCAGCAGGTTTATAAAAAACCATTAGTATATTTCGATAACGGAGCAACTACACAAAAGCCCACCGTTGTCATTGACGAAGTAGCTAAAATTTACTCACAGGAGAACGCAAATATTCATCGTGGAGTACATTTTTTAAGTGAGCAGTTAACTCAGCGATATGAAGATGCCCGGAAGGTGGTTCGGAAATTTATACATGCAGCACACGACCATGAAATTATTTTTACCAGTGGGGCCACAGAATCAATCAATACCATTGCTTACTCATTTGGCGAAAAATATATTCATGAAGGCGATGAGATTATTATCTCTACCCTGGAACATCATGCCAACATTGTTCCGTGGCAAATGTTGTGCGAGCGGGAAAATGCCTCGTTGAAAATCATTCCCATTAATGATAAAGGTGAGTTGTTACTGGATGAATATGAGAAACTTATTTCGCCTAAAACAAAATTGGTAGCTGTAAATCATGTATCGAATGCAATAGGCACGATAAATGATGTGAAGAAAATGATTGATATTGCCCACCATAAGGATATTCCTGTATTAATTGATGGAGCCCAAAGCATACAACATGGCAAAGTAGATGTCCAGCAGCTTGATTGTGATTTTTATGTTTTTTCCGGACATAAGATTTACGGGCCCAATGGCATTGGAGTTTTATACGGAAAAGAAAAGTGGTTGAACGAACTACCACCATTTATGACCGGCGGTGAGATGATTAAAAATGTTACTTTTAAAAAAACAACTTTTAATGAGCTCCCTTTTAAGTTTGAGGCCGGAACCCCTAATTATGTTGGAGCCATTGGGCTGGCTAAAGCCATTGAATATGTTCAGGGCATTGGTTTAGAAAATATCGCAGCATATGAAAAAGAATTACTGGAGTATGCTACCCAAAAATTAAATGCTATTGAAGGACTAAAAATCATTGGCACTTCAGCTAAAAAAATAAGTGTTATCTCATTTATTTTAGAAAATATTCATCATTACGATGCCGGAATGGTTATTGATAAAATGGGTGTTGCCGTGCGCACCGGGCATCATTGTGCCGAACCAGTAATGCATCGTTTTAATGTTGAAGGAACCATTCGCGCATCGTTTGCATTTTATAATACCAAAGCAGAAGTTGACCGTTTATGCGAAGCATTAAATACGGTTAAACAAATGTTTGGTTAAATTGTAATATTATTATGACTTTACAAGAAAGACAAAACGAAATTATTGAAGAATTTTCGATTTTTGATGACTGGATGGATAAGTATAATTATCTGATCGAATTGAGTAAGGATCTTCCGGTGATTGACCCGAAGTATAAAACAAAAGAGTACCTTATTGAAGGATGCCAGTCGAAGGTATGGCTTTATGCGGAGATGGACGGAGATAAGGTAAAATTTACAGCCGATAGCGATGCCATTATAACCAAAGGCATTGCAGCTCTTTTAGTTCGTGTTTTAAGCGGATTAAAACCTCAGGAAATTATGAATGCCGATTTATTTTTTATCGATAAAATAGGATTGCAACAAAATCTTTCGCCCACACGCGCAAATGGTTTATTGGCCATGGTTAAGCAAATGAAATTGTATGCAATGGCATTCAATGCAAAGATGAATCAATAAAGGAGATTTATGATGGAAGAAAATAATTTAATGGCTTTAGAGGCTGAAATTGTTAAAACATTAAAAACAATATACGATCCGGAAATTCCGGTTAATATTTATGATCTGGGATTAATCTATTCCATTGATGTTGATGATGACAACAAGATTGAAATAAAAATGACTTTAACAGCACCTAATTGTCCAATGGCTGATCAGTTATTAAATGAAGTACATGAAAAAACGAATGCCCTTAAAGGGGTTAAAGGAGCCAAAATTAACCTGGTTTTCGATCCTCCCTGGGATAAAAGCATGATGAGCGAAGAAGCGATGCTGGATCTAGGTTTATTGTAGCAATTGTACCATATCAAGTTTTACTTCTAGATAGTTTGTAATAAGTTCGAAGTTTCAAGTTAAATTTTATGTATATTAGTGTCCCGATCCGGTAATTATTAATAACTATCGTAATTATTGGCTTAATGGTAAAATATGGACTCTAAAAACATAAATACTAATAAAATCAAACAGAAAACCTTCGAACTTGGCTTTTCAGCAGTAGGTATTTCTAAAGCTGACTTTCTGGAAAAGGAATCCAAACAATTAAAAGAATGGCTGGATAATGGTTTTCATGGGGAAATGAAATATATGGAAAACCATTTCGAAAAGCGCATTGATCCCAGAAAATTGGCCGAAGGTGCAAAATCTGTAATTTCTGTTTTATATAATTATTATCCTAAAGAAAAACAAAAGGAAGATACTTTTAAAATTTCAAAATACGCATATGGTACAGATTATCATTATGTGGTTAAGGATAAATTATTTAAACTACTGGAATTTATAAATACAGAAATAGGAGAGGTTCGCGGCAGAGCATTTGTCGATTCTGCTCCGGTAATGGATAAAGTGTGGGCTGCAAAATCCGGTTTAGGCTGGATAGGAAAAAATACCAATTTGATATCAAAAGAATTTGGTTCTTTTGTTTTTATTGGAGAGTTAATTATTGATTTAGAATTGGAATATGACCAACCCATTAAAGATTATTGCGGCAATTGCACCCAGTGTATTGATGCATGCCCAACAGGAGCCCTAAAACCTTATCAGTTAGATGCCCGAAAATGTATTTCTTATTTAACGATTGAGAAAAAAGGAGAAATACCTTCGGAGTTTGAAGGGAAATGGCACGATTGGATTTTTGGCTGCGATATTTGCCAGGATGTTTGTCCATGGAACACAAAATCTTGCCTGCCGGAAGGCAGGGCAAAACCTCATTCTGAATTTCAGTTTAAAATTACAGAGGAGTTAAAAAAATTCAAAAAGGATGACTGGGAGAATTTAGATCAATCTACTTTTAAAAAAATGTTTAAGAACTCAGCTGTTGAACGGACAAAATTTCAGGGATTAAAACGGAATATTAATTTTCTGAGCGAAAAAAAGCCTTTAACATAAAGGCTAAAGGCTTAGTTTATATAAATATCTGGTTTTAAAACTTGTAGATTAGCCCGACACCAAAAACCTCTTTAAACTGAACTTTGGCGCCTCGTGGATTCCCTTCATCATCATATGTTTTAATATCATCATCATAAATAAGATGGGTATTTAGGTTGGCTGATAAGTAATCATTGATTTTCATATTAATTGACATTTTCCAGTCAACATCTACATTCTGTGGATTTTCAAGATAATTAGTGAATAACCCCAGCGTAGATTTAAGGGTAACATTTTTCATGATTTCCTTGTTAACGTCCATGGTAGCAGATCCACCTAACTCTAACCTTGTTTTTGTATTCCATAACTTATATCAAGCGTATTTGACCAATCGTTATTGTCTTTTGAATACTCAAGGGAAAGATTTATTAACCCGTTAAAAGCATACGAGTTATCACCACCTGCAGCCCAGTTGGTTAACGAAACCTGTGAAAAGTTAATAGAACTAACACCGTTAAATTTCCAGTATTTTTATGGTGTCTGTATTTTCTTGTGTATTTATCATACTGGTACAAAAAAAGATTAAAAAAGTAGATAATAGATTCTTTTCAAGTTTTTGGATTTTCTAGTAAAATTTTAGCGAAATTAATTAGAAATAATGGAAATAACAATATTTCGTTTATTTCTGGGCCCGTCAAATTCACATAAAAAAATATTCTGCCAGGTGGATAAGCCCATATTGCCATTAATAATAGGAATAGTTTCACCTGGGCCTACAATCCCTGCCTTTAAGTGTGCATCACCATTGTTATCCTGTGCATCGTGTTCCCAAACACCTGCAGGAATGAGTTTTTTTAGCAGGCTTACCACATCGTTTTGTACCGATTCGTCCCAGTTTTCCTGAATCATTATTCCAGCAGTTGCTCCCTGGACATAAATATTAACCAGTCCGTTTTGTACATTACTTTCGGATATAATTTTTTCAACACGGCTGGTTATATCGTATAGCCCGTTATGTTTATCGGTAGATATTTGTATGATTTGTTGCATAATATCATTAAATTTGATTGTTATTAATTACGAATCTAACTAAAAATGAACTACCAATCAACTACCTATGCATCTTATGATGGTATAAAATTATCGGGTTATTTATGGAAAACGAATAACAAACCAAAAGCAGTGATAAATCTTGTTCACGGTTTTGGCGAATACAGCGAAAGATATAGCCATTGGGCTGAATTATTTGTAAACAAAGGATATGCTGTTCATGCTATTGATTATCGCGGACATGGAAAATCGGACGGAAGACGTGGGTATATTCATTCTTTCGATGATTTTTTAAATGATATAGATGTTCTGGTAAATGAATCAAAAAAAATATACCCTGAAATTCCGCAATTTATTTATGGGCATAGCTTAGGAGGAAATATTGTTACCAATTATATTTTAAAACGAGATAATAATTTCACAGTAGCTATTATTTCATCGCCATGGTTCAAACTTGCTTTCGATCCCTCTGCAATAACCTTATTTTTTGCTAAAATGATAAAAGGTGTGTTTCCAAAATTCACACAAAAAGCAAAATTAGATGTAAAAGGGATTTCGCATGATAATGAAGTTGTTAATAAATATTTGGAAGATCCTTTGGTACACAAAAAAATATCGGCCAGGATGTTTTTTGAAATATACAACGCAGGGAATTGGGTTCTTGAAAATACTGGCTTGATTAATGTTCCTGTATTGCTTCAACACGGCAATGCCGATAAGATAACATCATATCATGCCAGCAAGGAATTTGCTGACCGGGCAAAATCACTAAACAAAAATATTACTTTTAAGGAGTGGGATGGTATGTACCATGAGCTACACAATGAATTGGAATATGAAGATGTTTTTAAATTTGTTGTTGAGTGGTTAGAAAGTAAGCTGTGAGTTGTGAGCTATGAGTTGTGAGCTATGAGCTATGAGTTGTGAGCTATGAGCTATGAGTTGTGAGCTATGAGCTATGAGTTGTGAGTTATGAGCTTAGAGTAAATAGAATTTATAAATAAGAAAAATCTTATTATGAAGAATTTTAAAAAACTAAAAATCTGGCAAAAAGGGTTTAAAATTGTTATTGAAACATATAACATAACAAAGGAATTTCCTAAAGAAGAAAAGTTTACCTTGACAAGTCAAGTTAATAGATCTGCTGTTTCAATCAGTTCCAATATTGCTGAGGGAAGTAGTCGAAGAAGTCAAAAAGATTACTTCCGGTTTATTGAAATAGCACTAGGTTCTTGTTTTGAATTAGAAAGTCAGTTTTTAGTTGCTTATGAATTAAATTTTGGAAATAAAGAAAAAATAGAAAATATTTTGCAAGAGATTGACGAAGAACAAAAAATGCTTATGGCATTTATGAACAAATTAAATATATAAATTTTGTAGCTAAAAGCTCGTAGCTCAAAGCTAAATTAATATGAAAACATTCAGAACTACCATACAACCCGAAATCTCAAAAAATAAAATAACTTACCATACTCCGGTATTATTTATGGGGTCGTGTTTTACCGAAAATATTGGAAATAAGATGCAGGCTCTAAAATTCCCGGTTATGATTAATCCTTTTGGGGTTTTATATAATCCGGCATCGGTGCGTAAAGGGCTGGAAATTTTAATTGATCAAAAAGTATTTACTCCCGGAGGCCTTGGTTTTTTTAATGAACAATGGTTTAGTTTTTATCACGATACCCAATTTTCACATCCCGATCAGCAAAAATGTTTGGATAAAATCAATCGTTCGATTAAACTTGCTGCCTCGCATTTAAGAAAATCAAAATATTTGATTATTAGTTTTGGTACTGCCTGGGTATATAAATATTTAAAAACAGAAAAAATTGTTTCGAATTGCCATAAAATTCCAGCTAAAGAATTCGAACGGATTAAATTGGGTGTAGAGGATATTTTTGTTGAGTGGGCAAAGCTTATTAACCGACTAAACGAATTGAATAATAATCTGAAAATAATATTTACAGTAAGCCCTGTAAGGCACTGGAAAGATGGCGCTGTACAGAATCAGTTAAGCAAATCGACACTGATTTTGGCGATTTACCAGTTGATAAAAATTTTTAAGAATGTGGAATATTTTCCGGCATACGAAATAATGATGGACGATTTACGCGACTATCGTTTTTATGCCGATGATATGTTACACCCCTCAAACGAGGCTATTGAGTATATCTGGAATCAGTTTTCTGATACATATTTTGAAGATAACACAAAAAAAATTATTCAGGATGTTAACAGAATTATACAAGCAAAAAATCATCGCCCTTTAAATCCACAGGCCGGACTTCATAAAAAATTTATACAATCTCAGTTAAAGGCTGTTGAAAAATTATCGAAAGAATACCCCTATATTGATTTTACTGAAGAATTTCTTTTTTTTAGTAAGGAGTTATAAGATAATGATCTATTATTTTCTTTATTTTTTTGATTGTGTTGTGATATCTAAGTATTTATTAAGTACGGAAAGTAATTTTTTAGGATTAACAGGTTTTGTAATATAATCATTAATGCCTAAAAGATATCCTTTTTCAATTTCTACAGGCATGGCATAAGCCGATTGGGATATGATTGGAATATTTTTATTTAATGCTTTAATCTGTTTTGTAGCTTCGAAACCATCCATCTCAGGCATTTTAATGTCCATAATAATTAGGTCAATATTTTGATGTTGTTTAAACAACCTAACTGCTTCTTTTCCATTTGTTGCTCTAATCAATTTTGCCTTGGTTTTTTTTAATACTTCCTCTATATAAAAATAATTATTTGGCTCATCTTCGGCAATGAGTATCGTTTTGTTAACCCACTTGTACGTTGAGTTATTTGTTGAGCTTTCTTTATTCTTTTTATTTTTTTTTATTTTTTTATAAGGGATTGTAAAATAGAAATTTGAACCTGAACCCCGAAAAGATTCTACCCATATTTTACCACCTAATAGCTCTATAAGGCTTTTGCATATGGCAAGGCCTAAACCTGCGCCACGATATAATTTTGTTTTATCATCTTCAATCTTTCTGAAGCGTTCAAAAATTAATTCTTTTTTCTTTTGATCCATACCTATACCGCTATCTTTTACATAAAAAAGGAGAGTGTCCGATTTTTGAATTTCGCACCCAAAATTTATAAATCCTTCGTCGGTAAATTTTAATGCGTTGTCAATAAGGTTTGAAATAATTTGGGTTAACCGGAGTGGATCGGTAAGGGTAATAATAGTTTGTTTTGTTTCAGCCAGGTTAACTGATAGATCAATTTTTTCCTTTCCTTTTTGTTTTTTTATTTCATGATATGATTCATAGATATCCATTAAGGTTTGATTTACATCACATTCTTTAGGGACAATTTTTAATTGGCCGGCTTCAATTTTAGAGATGTCTATGATATCATCAATAAGTTGTAAAAGATTATTTCCACTATTGTGGATTAATTTTATATAATTTTGTTTTTCTTCGGGTGATATTGATGAGTCGGGCATTGTAAGTAATTCGGTAAACCCGAGGATGGCGTTCATAGGAGTTCTTATCTCATGCGACATATTCGCTAAAAAAGCAGATTTTAGTTTGTCACTCTCTTCAGCTTTTATTTTTGCTTCAAGCAGATTTTTTTCAGCCTTGTCGCGGGCAGCTTCTCTGTTTAAAATTTGTTGAAGCATATTATTAAAATCCTCGTAAAGTACGCCTATTTCATCATTGCTTTTTCTTTCAATTTTTATATTGTAATTACCTTCTTTTGATATTTTTCGGGTAAGTTTTGCTAATTCAAGTATTGGTTGTGATATAGGTTTCTGTAAACCACGTGCAAGGATAAACGATAATATAATCATCCCTGTTAAAACGCCGATCATAATTAAAACATACTCTTTTATTTTGTCTGTCAGTATTGATGAGTCTACTTCAGTAATAATAATACCATATTTAAAATCCTTATAAATAATCGGGTTCTCAATGGTTAATATTCCCGATTCGAAACGGTATTTTGAGTCTGTTAAATTATCAGGATTATCATATAACGGAGGGATGAAAATTTCATTTGTTTTTTTATAAGATGCAAATAATAATCCGTTTCGATCATAAATTGCTCCACTGATAAAATCAGGAAGCGATTCGAGTTTGGATAATATCACTTCGGCTCCTTCGTTATCATCAAATGTTAACGATGCTACGGAGTAATCTCCAACTAACTGTGTATTTAAAATTGCATTAGCGAGCAGGTTTTTTTTAAAACTGTTAATGTCATTAATTCCAATAATAGTAAAACCAATGATAAGCGTAACGCTGCTGGTAAGCAGAATAATGCTAACAATTTTATTTTTTATAGACATATTTTGAAAAAACTTCATCATATTTATTCTCCTACGGGTTCTACTATTCTAGCTGAGTTTAGTAAGTAGTAACTCATTTGTAAAGGTGATTTTAATACAGCTGTTTCATTTATTTCAAAACGTAACTTATTGTCTTTTTCAAAAAAGTTAATCAACACCCCTTTCTCTGCAAACCCTTTTGTTTCGCCAATAGTTAAAATGGGTTGTTGGCTAGTTATTGCAATAATCTGATCGATATTCTTTTTTTCAGATTCGGCGATAAATAAAATATGAGATCCCTGGATTTCATTAAAATGTTTTATTTTTTTGATTATTACACGTTTATTTTTTATTTCTTGTATTTCATAAATTTGTTTAAGATTTTCAGTTAAAGGAGTTTCTCCAATAACAGCTATTATAAAGGGCTCATCTGGATTATCTATTAAGCTTTCTTGGGGCCAGGTTATAAAACGCGAAAATTTCTCTAAATAAACAGCCTTAAGTACATAAATACTTGCTTGTGAAAATCCCTGTATTGACAAAAAAGATAAAAAAATTATGAGTCCTATTCTTTTAAATACAGAACAGGATAAATTATATTTTATGGTTATATGTTTATTAAAATTTATGCTCACAAGTTATTTCTCATAGTGGGTCAATTCAATATACTGATTGTTTTCAAAACTCCATATTACAATTTTGGGAACAGGGTCGCCATTCATATCAAAATTTATAGGCCCTGATGCTCCCTCATAATTAATTGAACGGCCTTTTAGTAAAATATTTTTTCCAACATCAAATTCATTTACATTAATTTTAATCACCTCATTGTTCGGGTTATAATAATCAACGCCTGAAATTTCGCGTAAATATTGCTTAATCTGTAAAGGGTTTGTGGTGTTTCCTTTTTGCATTGCATATGCCAAACAATAAACCGCATCGTAAGCATGTTCTGAGTATGTGGCTGGTAAAAATCCATACCTTGATTTGTAATTATTTTTATATAATGCATAATTTGGGTTTCCCTCGTTTGTACTGGATATTCCTAAAATATCATCTAGCAATTCGGGATTTCCGTTGGTTAAAATCTCTTCGGGTAAAATCCCGTCATTTACAAAAATATAGGGTTTTTTGTTTAAAGATTGATATTTTGAATTATTAAAAATACGATGAGTAAGTACCGCAATTTCAGAATTGAAAGCAACAATAAAAAGTACATCTATTTCGCTATTAAAAATGGTACTCATTTCATATTCAAAATCGTAAGTGCTTAAGTTTACTTCATTAGGAAAACTCACATTTGCTTTAATGTTACCACCTAATTCAGTAAACATTTCCAAAATGATACTCGACAGGCCAGTACCAAACCGGTCATTTCTAAATAAAATAGCGGCATTATTTATTTGCAAAGAGTCAATACAATATTCGGCAGAAATAGTACCAAAAGTATAGTCTGAGGGGCAGGTACGCCATATTAAATCGTTGTCATCAAGCAATGTAATTTTGGGGGTTGTAGCTGCATAACTCATCATTAACTGATTATTTTTAATACATTCTTCAGCCATCTCAACAGCAACAGAAGAGAACGTAGGGCCAATGATGATATCAATATTTTGCTCATATAATTCATATACCAGATCAACACCTGTTTCAGGATTTCCTCCGGAGTTTTTAAAAATTAGTTCTATTTCTCTGTTCTCTCCGTTTATTACTAAACCTCCTTTTTGGTTTATCTCCTCCATAGCCAGCTGTGCTCCAAAAAACATATTTTCAACTTGCTCGCGTAATATTGATACATCCCCCACAACGGCTATCTTTACAGGATTTTTATACTGCTTTTTGTTAAAGTCTTCGGTTAGTTTTTCGCAACTTGATATAAAGACTACAAAACCAATAATAAAAACCAATATTTTAAATCTTTTCAAATTGCTCATTGCCCCATAGGATTAAATATAATGTGTAAATCGGAAATAAACAGTTCTCCCTAGTGAAGGGATATCATAATTATTAAAACCTGGATAATGATACTTATAATTTAATAAATTTTCAATTTTTAATATAATTCTTGATCTACTATTTTTTATAATTTTCAAATCAGTAGATGAAATCATCAAGTCTATTACATAATATGGATCTAGCTCATATCGGTTAGTAGCATAATTAATAGGATCATAAATAAAATTATTTTGATCGCTTGCAATTCTCGAGCTAATGTAGCGTGCTTCTAAGTTTAAATTTAAATAATAATCGGGGATATGTAATGTATTCCCAAACTTTATTATATGTGATGGATACAAAGCGGTATTCACTTTAATTCTTTGTAAAATAGGATCGTTTTTTTCTAATATACTTTTTTGGTATGCATAATTTAAATAACAAGTTTTGTTTTTTTGAGAAAAATTTATTTCTGCTTCGATTCCTCCGGAATAAATATTTGAAATATTCCCTGCAGTAATATTTGAAACTTGCCCATAAGGCAAAAGGTATTCAATCTTATCTTCTATTTCGGTATAAAATAAATTTGTATTAAAATTGAATTTATCTGATAATTTGCCTATGATAGCCCATTCTAATGTTTTTGCTTTTTCAGGTTTCAGGTCTGGATTTCCTACAAATCCACCGGGACTAATATAGTTTGTGTAAAGTTGAGTAGATGAGGGCGCATTAAATGAGGTTCCGTACATTAATTTAGTACTTAACTCATTATTTAAATGGTAAACGGCAGCAAGCCGGTATGTTAATACATTGCCATAAATGTTGTGTAGGTCGTATCGATAGCCTCCGGTAAATGTTAAATCTTCAAGATAAGAAAGATCAAAGAATTTGGCCGGATTAAATATCATTTGAAGAAATACGCCAAAGTTTGTAAAATATTTTTCACCATCGGTACCTCCGGGATTAAGATTCCTTATTCCTGAAGTATTCATGGTATAAAATTTCTGATGATCGTGAATATCCGATGTAAAATCAATACCTAATGAGACAATATTTATGTCATCGAAGAAATATGAAAAATTTCCGTTTACGTCGTAACTATTATATTTCATTTCTCTTTCAATCCATTCAGAAGGATCCGTATCGTCGTCAAAAATTTCATTTTTTACTGGTTTTCCGAAGCTATGCGCAAAAGCAAAATCAGCTGATAGTTTGTCAAATAACATTATGGAATATTGGAGCCTTTCAAAAGAATTAAAAAGGCTAATTCGGTTATTATGAGTTAATGCTCCCCAATCAGCAAATTCGGCATGCGAGTTTACATTCTGATTAGCCATGTCAAAAGTAAATTTTCCACAATCTTCGGTTTCGTAATTCATTTTTATATAAACACTCATAGGATTCGATTCGTTTTTTTTTGTTACCTCCTCAGATGAATAAATGCTTTGGCCGGGAATGTTTTGTGGTTTAAGGTTCGAATAGTCAAATTGGGCGTAAGTGCTTGCAAACAAGAAATCGAAATTTTTCTTTGCGCCACCAATAATGGTGCTTAAACCAAACGAGGTGTTTTGGTTAGCCCTTCCTAAAAAATGAGATACAGCATTTGCATTAAGGTTACTTCCTTTTTTGGTGATTATATTTATTACTCCTAAAAAGGCATTTTTTCCATACAGGGCTGAATTTGGGCCACGAATAATTTCAATTTTATCAATCGCTTCAACGGGGATTAATGATAATCCCAGATAATTATCAGCATTGGAGCGAAAAGAAATACTTTGTCCATCAATCATTACTTTTACTAATCTCGAATAACTTCTTACACCTCCATTAATGCCACGTATTCCCATGTTGGGTTGGAAATAATCGGTAATAAAATCAAGCCCGGCAATACTATTTAGCGCTTCTTCAATGCTTGTATATCCTCGTTCTTTTATTTGATTTGCAGTTACTACAGATACAATGGAAGGTGCATCGATGATATTTTGGTTTTGCCGTACAGCCGAAACAATTTCAACCTCCATTAAATCTTCTAATGAAAGTTCAAAAAGCCTGTTGGCTGATAGCGTATCAGGTTCTTGAGAATAGGCGTTAAATGTAAAACAAAAACCGATGATAAAAAGAGTAAATGACTTGATACCGATATTTTTCATTTTTTAAAGATATTCAGAAAGTGTAATTTATAGAAAAATATAAATCAATCCTAAAATTATAGATAATATTTTATATACGAAGGCCAGAGGTACAATTGTTACACATTTTTATTTTTTTTCGGTTGGTGAGAATTGTATGTCTAAAACGATTAAAACCAGATGATTGCCAAATTTCTATAAGATTATTTTTATGCATATTTCCCATTTTATGATTTGCGTTTTTGTCGAAACAACAGGGGATTACATCACCTTCCCATGTCGTAACTATTGTACTCCAAATCCTAAAACATCTGTTTTTTAATTTATTCTTAATTAGGGTATGATTATTTTTTGATGTATATCTTGAATATCGATTATTTCGTGGTAATAAATCTAATTTATCATTTACAGATTCTATCTGTGCCGTTTTTAATTCTACTTTGTTTGCACCGATAGATTTTCCAAGAAACTTAATCTCTTTTACTTGATGTTCGTTAAATCGGAAAACAAGAAATTGGATAATTATTTTTGGATATTTTGTTTGATATTTTTTTTTAAGATTTGATAAAATCTTAATTCCTGAAACTACTTTTTGCAATTCTCCACCTTTTCGGTATTTTTCATAAGTTTCCTGATTTACACCATCCACCGATATAATAATTTTATCGAGCCCCGATTCGATAATTTTTTGAGCATTTTCATGTGTTATAAAATGGCCATTTGTTGACGTGCATGTATAAATATTTTGTTGATGTGCATAGGTAATGATATTAAAAATTTGTGGATGTAGGAATGGTTCTCCTTGCAAATAGATCATTTGGTAAAACAGCCAGGGAGAGAGAGTATCGATAATGTTTTTATAATCTGATATCTTTAAAAATCCTTTTTCTCTGCGTAACGAATTATTTCCTGTTGGACATTCAGTACAATGCAGATTGCAAAAATTAGTTGGCTCAACCGTAAGGCTTATTGGCATGCCCCAAAGAAAAACCCTTTTGCATACATTAGAAATAAAATAGCTTATTAATATTTTAAAAGCATTAAAAGATTTGATAAAAGAAAAATAACGTATCCAATACACTTTTTGCTAATTAACTTCTAGAATTTTAAAAAGTTCATCCAATTTTGGTGTAAGAATAATCTCTGTACGTCTGTTTTTTCTTCTTGCTTCGGAGGTTTTGAGAGGATCAATAGGTACATATTTGCTTCTTCCTGCAGCAATTATTCTACTTCCTTTTATATTGGGGTTTTCCATTAATATACGTACAATTGCTGTTGCCCTTTTTACACTTAAATCCCAATTATCTTTTATTGCATCGCTTGGGATATAAGGCACATCGTCAGTATGGCCTTCAACCATTATATTAATATCCGGATTTTTACCTAACACATCAGCTAGTTTTTTTAATGCGCTAACTCCTTTGGAGTCAACAACAGTACTTCCTGATTTAAATAAAAGTTGCTCTTCCAGTGAAACATACACCTTGCCATTTCTAATATCTACGGCCAAACCGTCATCGGCAAAACCGATTAAAGCTTTGGACACTTTATCTTTAAGTACACTAACAACAGAATCTTTTCGATTTAAAATAGTCTCCAATTCAACCAATCGTGCATTTTTTGACTCAAGTTCTTTTTCATAGGCATTTAATTTATTTCTTTCAGCCCTTAAATTATCTTCTAAATTACGTAATTCGTCTTCTTTTTCAATAATTTCTGACTGGGTATTTTGTAGCTCTTTCAATAACTTTTTTGTTTCATTTATGTTGCCGGAAAGTAGCTGATCTTGAGATCCCTGGAGTTGGTTGTATTGTTTGTTTAGTTTGTCATATTTAATTTCTACAGAATGAAGCTTTGTTGTTTTTTTCAGGCTGTCTTGCTGTAAATTTTCTATCCTTTTTTGCAGCTGTTCGGTTTTTGCTTTCAGCTCTGTATTTGTAATGGTTAGATTTTTATTCTCATCTTTTAATAATTCCCTTTCTTCTTCGCATTTTTTAGCACTTTGTTGCACCTCCTCAAATTGTTTAGCAGGTACGCATCCCGAGAAAATAATTAACATGATGAAAAGTAAATGGTAAGATTTGAATTTTGAATGCATATCGATAATTTTGGTTATTATGGGATAAAGATAATAAATTTGTTAGAGCAAAGATATAAAATATGTTGTATTCCGAGTACGTTAATACAAAGTTAAAATTATTCATATCTTTGCAATGAATATTTGTTTTGTATGTCAAGTAAATTATTAAAAAATATCCTTTTTCCGGAAGATCTGAAAAAATTATCTATTGAAGAACTTCCGAAGTTAAGCCAGGAGATCAGGCAATTTATTATTGATGAAGTTTCCTCTAATCCCGGGCATTTTGGTGCTAGCCTGGGGGTTGTTGAATTAACTATTGCTTTACATTATGTATTTAATACCCCTTATGACAGAATTGTTTGGGATGTAGGACATCAGGCATACGGGCATAAAATTCTTACAGGACGGCGTGAGGTGTTTCATACCAACAGAAAATACAAAGGAATAAGTGGATTCCCAAAGCCCTCCGAAAGTGTTTACGATGCATTTGGTGTAGGACATTCATCCACATCTATATCCGCAGCTTTAGGTATGGCAAAAGCATCTCATTTGAAAAATGAAAAAGACAGGCAGGTTGTCGCAGTTATAGGTGATGGGTCTATGACAGCAGGATTGGCATTTGAAGGGCTAAACAATGCTGGTTCAGCAAAAGATAACATGTTGGTTATTTTAAATGATAACAACATGGCTATAGATCCCAATGTTGGTGCCTTAAAAGAATATTTGCTTGATATTACCACATCTAAGACTTATAATAAATTTAAAAATGATGTTTGGAATCTTTTGGGGCACTTAAATAAATTAGGCCATAATTATAGAAAAATTGCCCAACAAATTGAAAATTCCGTTAAAACATTTCTCCTCAAGCAGAGTAATCTTTTTGAATCGATGAATTTTAGGTACTTCGGCCCGGTTGATGGGCACGATGTGGTTTTTCTTACTAAAATCTTATCTGATTTAAAAGATATACCAGGCCCCAAATTATTGCATGTAGTAACTCAAAAAGGCAAAGGCTTTAAACAAGCCGAACAAAATCAAACAGCATGGCATGCTCCCGGCAAATTTGATAAAACAACCGGAGAAATCTTAAAAGTTAAATCAGATAAGCCTGTTGCTCCAAAATACCAGGATGTTTTTGGACATACTTTATTGGAACTGGCCAAACAAAATGAAAAGATTGTAGGTATTACACCTGCTATGCCAACGGGGTCATCATTAAATATTATGATGAAAGAAATTCCTGAACGGATTTTTGATGTTGGCATTGCAGAGCAACATGCGGTTACTTTTTCAGCAGGACTTGCTATTGAAGGGATGTTACCGTTTTGCAATATCTACTCATCGTTTATGCAACGTGCATACGATCAGGTAATTCATGATGTTGCTATTCAAAAGTTAAATGTTGTTTTCTGTCTCGACCGTGGAGGGTTAGTAGGAGAAGATGGAGCTACACATCATGGAGTATATGATCTGGCTTATATGCGCTGCATTCCTAATATGATTGTTTCTGCCCCCTTAAATGAAGAAGAATTACGTAACTTAATGTATACAGCACAGTTGGAAAATCATGGGCCCTTCTCAATTCGTTATCCAAGAGGTAGAGGGGTTATACCAGAATGGAAAACACCATTTAAAAAAATAAAAATTGGAAAAGGACAACAGATAAGAAAAGGAGATGATATTGCTATTTTATCGATTGGGCACGTGGGCAATTATGTAATTGAAGCCTCTAAAATATTAGCCAAAAGTTATCAAATCGATGTGGCACATTATGATATGCGATTTGTTAAACCTATTGATAAAGATATTTTACATTTTGTAGGTAAAAATTACAAAGCGGTAATTACAATTGAAGATGGTACTATTATTGGAGGCTTTGGAAGTACAATACTTGAGTTTATGAATGATCATGGATATAACCCTGTTATTAAACGAATGGGCGTACCTGATAAATTTATTGAACAAGGAACACCACAGGAATTGCACCATGAATGTGGATTTGATGTACAAGGGATTATAAAAGAGGTTAAAACGCTTACCAAACCCAATATTTTATCTAATGTGGGATAACCTTTTTTTATGAAACATTAAAAATAAATTTTGCCGAACAAAAAGTATTATCTATTTTTGCACACTCAAAGGTTCATTGTTTATTATGCCTGGATGGCGGAATTGGTAGACGCGCTGGTCTCAAACACCAGTGGACATTAGTCCGTGTCGGTTCGAGCCCGACTCCAGGTACTATTAACAGAACCCTCTTTTAAGAGGGTTTTTTGTATTGTATAAAACTATATGCCTTATGAATAATCCCGAATCATTACATCCATATAAAGAAAAACAACTTGAATATGATAAGCGATATCTTGAAATGGCTAAAATTTGGTCTAAAAATTCTTATTGTGTTAGACGAAAGGTAGGTGCATTAATTGTTAAAGGGAAAATGATTATCTCTGATGGGTATAATGGTACTCCTTCGGGTTTTGAAAATATTTGCGAAGATGAAAATAATGTTACAAAACCATATGTTTTACATGCCGAAGCCAATGCCATTACAAAAGTAGCCAAGTCAAACAATAGCTCCGAAGGAGCTACGTTATATGTTACAACTTCTCCTTGTATGGAATGTTCAAAATTAATTATTCAATCGGGGATAAAAAGGGTTGTATTTTGTGATAAATATCACAATACTGAAGGATTGCAGTTACTAGAAAGAGCAAAAATTGAAATTGTACATTTAGAATTATAAATCATACATAATGGGCCAAAAAAGAATTAATAAAATATACTTACCCATACTTTTTGCTATTATAATGATAGCAGGAATTATACTTGGAAGTTCGTTGAGTAAAATTAACGGGAATCAATCTTCTTATGTAAATAAAGGAGAAGATAAGTTGCTGCGTATTATAAATTACATAGAACAGCGTTATGTAGATACGGTTTCGAGAGAAGAATTAGAGAATGCTGCTATTCCCGCAATATTAGAGGAATTAGATCCACATTCGGTATATATTCCGGCCGAAGATATGCAGGAAGTAAGTGAAGATCTTAGAGGAAATTTCGAAGGCATTGGCGTGGTGTTTAATCATCAAACCGATACTGCAATTATTATTAATGTTATATCAGGCGGGCCGTCTGATAAAGCAGGAGTAATAGCTGGCGACAGAATTATTAAGGTAAACGATTCTCTTGTTGCCGGACAAAATCTTCCAAGTAATGACTTAGTAGGAATGCTAAAAGGAGAGATGGGAACTAAAGTTAAAATTAGTCTGGAGCGGAAAGGTGTTCCTGATCTGATTGAGGTGGAAATTATTCGAGATAAAATCCCACTTTATAGTGTAGATGTTGCTTACATGGTTACTAACGAAATAGGATATATTAAAATAAACCGGTTTGCCGAAACAACGTTTAAAGAGTTTTTAAAAAGTGTTGAAAAATTAAAGAAACAAGATTTAAAGAAGCTTATTATTGATTTACGTGGCAACAATGGTGGTTATATGGTTGCTGCTACCAATATAGCTGATCAGTTTTTGGAAGAAGGGAAATTGATTGTTTATACCGAAGGGAAAGCTAGTCCACGGCAGGAAATTTATTCTACCTCACGTGGAGATTGTAAAGATGTCGAGGTGGCTGTTTTACAAGATGAATGGGCTGCATCTGCGAGTGAAATATTGGCCGGAGCTATACAGGATAATGATCGTGGAACAATTATTGGCCGCCGGTCGTTTGGAAAAGGATTAGTTCAAGAAGCCTATCCACTCTCCGACGGCTCTGTCATCAGACTTACTATTGCCCGATATTTTACACCAACAGGACGTAGTATTCAAAAGCCTTATAGTGATGATAAAATGGAATATTATAATGACATTTATAATCGATTTCAACATGGAGAGTTTGAAATTGTGGATAGCATTCAATTTGCCGATTCATTAAAATACACTACTCCTGAAGGAAAAGTGGTCTTTGGTGGAGGTGGAATTATGCCTGATATTTTCGTCCCTATTGATACGACAGGTTATTCAAAATATTATTCTGAAATTGTTCAAAAAGGGATATTACAGGATTTTACTTTTAATTATGCGGATGAAAACCGAAAGACATTGAATCAGTTTAAAACAGCTGGAGAAATTAGTAACTATCTAGATTCGGTTAATATTTTTGATCAATTTGTAACGTATGCTACACAAAACGGAGTGTCCCAAACTGTCAAAGGGTTCAATAAATCCGAGAAGGTTATTAAAACCCAGGTTAAAGCACATATTGCAAGAAATATAATGGATAATGATGGCTATTATCCAATAATAAAAGAAATTGACAGGACCCTTAATGTTGCAGTTAAATTTTTTGAAAAAAAATAATTTCTTATTAAACCATTTTAATCTCCAAAAGTCATAGTTTATGAATTAGGATTAAATGGTAGATTTAATTCATAATTTTGGGTTTTTAGGTTAGTTGTAGGCACTCTGGGGAGAGTGCCTCTCTTTTTGTAAGAAATCAGATACAAATTCCTTTTTATTTTTTGAAATTCAAAAAAATATACTAAACATTTTTTTGTTTATTGTGTTTGCTTTCAGGTAAAAACAATTAAACAAAATGAGGTATTTAATGTTATATACATTATTCTTTATAATAATTCCCGGCATAATTTGGGGGCAACAAAAAAATAATGGAGAAATCCAGGGGAGAGTTTTTAATAGCAAGAATAATGAACCTGTTCCATTTGCCAATGTCGTTATATATCAAACCACAATTGGATCAGCATCAAATTTCGAGGGTGAATTTTTATTTACCGGAATAAAGCCCGGATTTGTAAAATTACAAATTTCTGCGGTAGGATTTAAAACCTACATTTCAGAAGAGGTAATGGTTACTAATGCAAAAAAAGTTTTTTTTAATATTCCGCTGGAAGAAACATCGATTGCGCTGGATGAAGTAGTTGTTAAACCATCACCTTTCAGGAAAACTGAAGAAAGCCCATTATCATTACGCCGAATAGGAATTCAGGATATTGAAAAAAACCCGGGTGCAAATCGTGATATTTCAAAGGTTATTCAATCTTTCCCGGGTGTGGCATCAACACCGGTACAACGAAATGATGTTATTGTTCGTGGGGGTGGGCCCAGTGAGAATTCATTTTATCTCGATGGCGTTGAAATCCCTAACATTAACCATTTTGCTACCCAGGGAGCTTCAGGAGGGCCGGTGGGGATTATTAATGTGGATTTTATTCGCGAAGTAGACTTTTATTCGGGTGCTTTTCCTGCAAACAGAGGGAATACGTTAAGCTCGGTATTGGAATTTAAGCAAAAAGACGGAAACAAAGAAGAATTAGAAACACAAGGTACATTTGGGGCTTCAGAAGTTGCTTTAACCTTTGATGGGCCCATAACCGAAAATACAACCTTTATTTTTTCAGCCCGGCGATCTTATCTTCAAATTTTGTTTGCCGCTTTAGAACTCCCATTTTTACCCACATATAATGATGCACAGGTTAAAATTAAATCCCGGTTTGACGAAAAAAATGAACTTACATTAATTGGGTTGGGGGCTATCGACCAATTCGATTTAAATCTTGATGCTAATGATACGGAAGATCAACTTTATATTTTAAATTATATTCCTGTAAATGAACAATGGAGCTTCACGGTTGGCGCTGTATTTAAACATTATAGAGAGAAAAGTTATGATACCTGGGTTTTAAGCCAAAATGCACTAAATAATCGATCCTATAAATATCAGAACAATATTGAGGTAGATTCATTATTAACATTTGATTATTTGTCCGAAGAATCAGAAACTAAATTCAGGTATGAAAATACAAGTCGTAGCGATAATGGATATAAAATAAATTATGGAGCAGGAGTAGAGTACGCAAAATACACAAATGATACCTACCGAAAACAATTTGTTGGCACTGCAACACAAACTATTAATTACAATACTAATTTAGATTTGTGGTCGTGGTCAATATTTGGCCAAATCAGTAAAGAATATTTTGGAGAGAGATTTTCTCTTTCTTTGGGAACAAGAGCAGATGCGAATAACTATTCATCCGAAATGTCCAATTTGCTTTCGCAATTTTCGCCACGCTTTTCTGCATCCTATCAAATAAAACCTGATTTATCTATTAATTTTAATACAGGACGTTACTATCAGCGTCCTGCATATACTACATTAGGATTTAGTGATGCTACAGGCGAATTAATTAATAAATCAAACGGATTAAAATATATTTCCGTCGATCACCTGGTAGGTGGTTTCGAATATTTGCCAAACGATGAAAGTGTCATTTCACTGGAAGGTTTTTATAAATATTATCGTGATTATCCTTTTTCAGTTAACGACTCCATTGCTTTATCCAATAAAGGAGCTGATTATGGTTCTTTCGGTGATGAAGAGGTGTTATCTGTTGCCGAAGGACAAGCGTATGGATTAGAGTTACTAGCTCGGCATAGAAATTTGTGGGGATTTAATTTGTTGCTTTCTTACACCTTAGTTCGCAGTGAATTTAAGGAGTTTGATGAAAATTTGAATCTAACATCAACCTTTATTCCTTCATCGTGGGATAATATTCATTTATTAAATTTAACTGCTACAAGAGATTTAAAACGCAACTGGCAGGTTGGCTTTAAGTGGCGATTTATTGGTGGTTCCCCATATACACCTTTTGATGAGAACAAGTCCAGTCTGATAAACGCATGGAATGCACGTGGACGAGAATATTTGGATTATGCACAATTTAATGCTTTGCGGTTAGATCCATTTCATCAACTCGATATTCGAATCGATAAGCAGTATTTTTTAAACAAATGGTCATTAATGTTTTATATTGATGTGCAAAATATCTATAATTTTAAATCTGATGAGCCTGATAAACTTATAACTCAAACTGATCAAAACGGTAATGTTTTAATCGATCCTAATGATCCAACAAGATATGATTTGAAAAGAATAGAAAGTGACGGTTC
>JAXHVS010000069.1:0-27422 GCA_034189025.1 Bacteroidota bacterium | reverse complement strand
ATAATTTTAAATCTGATGAGCCTGATAAACTTATAACTCAAACTGATCAAAACGGTAATGTTTTAATCGATCCTAATGATCCAACAAGATATGATTTGAAAAGAATAGAAAGTGACGGTTCAGGAACGGTGCTGCCCTCATTAGGTATTATTGTTCAATTTTAATAATTACAGATATGGATTGAAATTTTTTTCAAACCCTTTATGTGGCAGAATCAATTGTCAAAGGTATTTTTAATTATGGAGAAATAAGAGATAATCGATGGGTTAATGGAGCAAAACGCAGGCCGGCAGCATTACCTTTCTGGGGACATAAACGAGGTATTCAGGCAACAGATGGTTTTTACTTACCCACTCCAGAAAATCCGGTGGTAGATGCTTATACTGGTGCAACACCAACTACTGATTCTATTTTAAAAACCAAAGCGGATACTTTATTACCCAGTCAGTTTAGAATTCTTTTCGAAATAAATCAGTCGTGGGACTGGAATACATATTGGACAAATAACAAATACCCGGAATATTTACATTATAAAACATCCGCACAACCGGCTGTAGTTTTTGTGACTGAAATTGATTTAAATACTGAAAAAGAAATATATGAAATGAAGCCTGTTGGACATAGCCATTATTCGTGGTAAAGACGGGAATTTATATGCTGATTTAAGTACCTTAACCACAGCATTACAAATAGTTGATAAGATTGTGGTTAAACTAAAGAACTAAAATTTATAAAGCCCATTTCATTAAGTATTCAGGTTCTTTGGTATTTTCCTCAATTCCTTCGGTCTTGGCCGTAAATCCATTCTTTTTGTAAAACGCAATGTTTTATTATTCTTTTTAAAAACTTTTAGTTCGATATTTTTTCGGTTTTCCTTGATAAAGTTGAGAAGAGCTGTTCCTATTCCTTTTCCTTGTAACTCTGTTTTTACAAAAAGGGCTGCAAGATAATTGTCAACCATCGAAATAAAACCAACTATTTCATGATCGTTAATTGCCACATACGTTTCCGATTGTGGCAAATAATTTTCTGTTATTTCTTTTTTGTGTGATTTCTACAAAGAAGCAGAAATAAAGCCATGCGCTTGTGTTGTAGCATGGTACCAAAGCTCAATAATGGGCGGAATGTCATTAAGTATAAATTCCCTGATTTTCATTAAAATATTTAAGTATACAATTAGTCTTTTTTCCTTAGAGATAATGCTTTTTGTAAATCTTCAGGTGTATCAATACCAATAGAATCAAAATCTGTTTTCGATACTTTAATGGTATATCCATTTTCAACCCAGCGGTTTTGTTCCAGCGACTCGGCAATTTCAAGTTTCGATCTCTCAAGGCGTGTAATTTTTACCAAAATATCAGTTTTGTAGGCATACATTCCAATGTGTCGATAAAAATCGAAAGAATTAAACCATTGTTGTTTTTCTTTATTTCGGATGTATGGAATTGGCGACCGGCTAAAGTAGATCGCATTCATTTGGTAATCAAAAATTACCTTAGGTTTGTTGGGATTAAAAATATCCTCCGGATTAGTAATTTTTTTTATTAAAGTAGCTATTTCAGTTTCATCAGAGCTAAAACAATTTATTAATTCTATGATCTGAGCTGGTTCAATAAAGGGTTCATCACCTTGAATGTTAACTACAACATCAAAAGGAGTATTTAATTTTTTTTGAATGATTTCAATAGCTTCGGCAAGCCTGTCTGTACCACTTTCATGATGTTTAGAAGTAATTACAAATTGTCCACCAAATCGCTCTACTTCGTTAGCAATTTTTTCATCATCAGTAGCAACATAAACATAATCGAGTGCTTTTTTTGCCTGCTCATAAACTCTGTTTATCATGCTTTTACCGTGGATATTTACAAGAGGTTTTCCTGGAAAACGGCTCGATTCGTATCGCGAAGGAATAATTCCAATAAATTTCATGAATACTAATGATTTAAGTAAGTTTAGTACAAATGTATATATTATGACTTAATGACAGCAAATTTTGGTTAAATATTGATTAAAAATAAATAAAAACAGATATAAAATTGTAATTTTGTCATATTAAATAATAAAGTAAAATTTATATCGTAATGGATATTCAAAAAATAAAGCAACGGTTTGGTATTATTGGCAATTCAATTAACCTAAACCGGGCCATTGATATAGCTGCCCAGGTTGCACCCACTGATCTTTCGGTTTTAATATCAGGTGAAAGTGGTACAGGAAAAGAGGCTTTTCCTCAAATTATTCATCATTTTAGTGCACGGAAACATGGCAAATATATTCCTGTAAATTGCGGTGCAATACCCGAAGGGACCATTGACTCAGAGCTGTTTGGGCACGAAAAGGGCTCCTTTACCGGTGCGCACGATACGCGCAAAGGGTACTTTGAAGTAGCCAATAATGGAACCATTTTTTTGGATGAAGTTGCAGAATTACCTTTAGCTACTCAGGTAAGGTTGCTCAGGGTACTCGAAAGTGGCGAATTTCTCCGCGTAGGATCGTCGAAAGTACAAAAAACTAATGTTCGGGTAATTGCTGCAACAAACGTTGACCTGGTGCATGCTATCGAAGAAAATAAATTTCGCGAAGATCTTTATTACCGTTTAAATACGGTTCCTATTCAAATTCCTCCATTGCGTGAACGAGGCAATGATATTTATTTATTATTCCGAAAATTTGCAACTGATTTTGCCGAACGTTACCGTATGCCTCAGATAAGCCTTGATGATGAGGCAAAGGCAATTCTTGAAAATTACGAATGGCCCGGAAACGTGCGTCAATTGAAAAATATTACCGAACAATTGTCTGTTATCGAAAAGGAAAGAATTGTTTCAGCCGATGTTTTAAAAAGATATTTGCCTGATTATTATCCGAATAAATTACCTGCGCTTTATAACAAAGGTGATTTAATTGATGAAAAAACTTTTGCTTCGGAGCGAGAGATTCTTTACAAAATATTGTTTGATATGAAGAACGATTTAAATAATTTAAAAAAGTTAGTCCATGAAATTATAGAAAAAGGAGATCATGTGGGTGAGCTTAAACATGCCGATCAGCTTATTCAAAATTATAATCAGGAAACATCATCGATTATAAATACTATGAATCAACAAAATAAAGATTTTAGCAAAAACGATGATCCAAATATTGAAGATACTGAAGAGTTTATCGAAGAATCATTATCGTTGGAAGATAAAGAAATTGAGCTAATTAGAAAAGCCCTTGACAAGCATAATGGGAAAAGAAAATATGCTGCGCAGGAGTTAGGAATTTCCGAACGAACCCTTTATCGAAAAATTAAAGAATACGATATTAATTAGATGCTAACTTGATACAGTATGAAAAAATTAATTTTTAGTATATTTATCTTAATTGCTACTATTCAATCTTGTAAGGTTAGCTATACACTCTCAGGAGCATCAATCGCTCCAGAAGTAAAAACAGTATCTGTCCAATATTTTACAAACAGGGCTCCCTTGGCAATGGCAAATATCGGACAGTATATTACCGACGAACTAAAAGATAAGTTTAAGTCACAAACATCTTTAACGTTGGTAAACGATGTGGGGCATTTAAATTTCGAAGGTGAAATCACCAAATACGATACCAAGCCTATGGCTATTGTTGGCGATGAAACAGCTGCGCAAAACAGACTTTCTATAACTGTACATGTAAAATTTACCAATGAAATTGAGCCTGAATATAATTTTGATTCAGACTTTACAAGGTACGCAGATTATGACAGTAATTTAGATTTAGCCCAGGTTGAACAGGAGCTTATGGAGGAAATTGTAGAACAGCTTATTGATGATATATTTAATAAATCAGTAGTAAACTGGTAAGTAAAAGGAATTTTAATGAACATTTCAGATTTCTATAAAAATATAGATGATTTAGCTGAACTTAAAGATGCTAATATTAATTCATTGCTGAAGCTTAGTAAGGAGTATCCTTATTTTCAGGCAACTCATGCATTATTGCTATTTGCTATGAAGCTTCAAAATAATTCACAATTTGATAATCAACTTGCATTTTCATCTATTTATGTTCCCAATAGAGATTTATTATATAATTTATTAAATAAAGAATTTTTTGAAAAAGAAGATCAACCAACTCAATCAGATATAGATATTGACAAGACAGTTGCAAAAGTTGAAAAAAAGGAGCAAAAAGAGGATGATATAAAAAAAGACTTATCATCCAAAAAATCTGATAGTAAACTTTTAAGAAATAAAAATATTCGACGAAAAATTAAAGATAGTATTGAAGGAATGGGGGAAAATATTTCCGAAACGCTTTTAAGTCAAATAGAATTTTCGGAAGTTAAAGATGGGGATGAATTACAATATCCTCCAGAAATCTATTTTATTGACGATGAACGTACCGGAAAGAATAATGTGATCACCATTGATGCCAGGCCGGGAAAAATTTCCGAATCACAAAAAAAAGATATTTTTCAAATTGACGAATCGGAAAAAATTTCTGAAGTTGAACATAAATCAACAGATAAAAAAATAAAAGCAACTAAAGAAAATGAGAATAAACATAAAATAAAGGGAGATAACAACGGGAGCGACTCAAAAATTGAAAAAGTTAAAAACTTTGACTATTTTGATATCAATAATTATGCAGATGATGATATTATTGATAAGGCAGATGATAATGATTTAATTGCCAGATTTATTGCCGAAAAGCCACGAATTAAGCCAAAAGAAGTTGCTGATCATCAAAAAGATATTTCCCAGGAAAGCACAAAAGAAGATGATGATTTATTAACCGAAACATTAATAAAAGTATACATTGCACAGGGTTATATTGAAAAGGCAATTAAATCTTATGAAAAATTAAGTTTGAAATATCCGGAAAAAAGTACTTACTTTGCAGATCAAATTAAAAAATTAAAAGAACAATTAAATAAATAGCGATATGTATACCTTGATTTCAGTTTTAATCATTATTGCGAGTATATTACTAATACTAATTGTATTGGTTCAAAACTCAAAAGGGGGAGGTTTAGCATCGAACTTTTCAGGGTCAAACCAGGTAATGGGAGTTAAAAAAACAGCCGATTTTCTGGAAAAAGCAACCTGGACACTGGCTGCTAGCCTTTTGGTATTAAGTGTATTAGCAAGTATGACGATTCCCAGAGGGACAACCGAAGAAAGATCAAGAATTGAACAACAAGTAGATAATGCAATTGATCCAACACAGATGCCTCAATTCCCAACATCAGTTCCCGATGAAGATGTTCCAGGAAATGAAGATGGAGAATAAAAAATTAAATGGATAACCTAAAAAAAAGTGTCAGTCTGTCAGAAAGGCTGACATTTTTTTTATCCGGTTTGGTATTGGTAATTTTTAATTAATAATTAGTAAACCAGCATCTTAATGTCGTTTGGGTGTGTTTGTAAATTTTTTATACCCATTTTTTTGACAGTTTTAGTGTCTAAACTGTATTTGGCATAAAATATGAATAATAGGTTATCGTGAAAATAAAAATAAGTTTAACCCGTCTGCAGTCCAGACAACTATCGGGAGGCAGACAATTAAATATTTTAAAAAGATGTCAGAATTTAAGTATAAACCATTAAAAGATCGAGTTTTAGTAGAGCCACACCAGGCTGAAGAGAAAACTGCAAGTGGAATTATTATTCCTGATTCAGCAAAAGAAAAACCTCAAAAAGGTACTGTTATCGCTGTAGGCGAAGGGAAAAAAGATGAGCCTATGACATTAAAAGCAGGGGATGTGGTAATTTATGGCAAATATTCCGGAACAGAAATTAAAGTAGATGGAACGGATTATTTAATTATGCGTGAAGATGATATTTTATTAAAAGAGTAATCATTTAAGTAATTAATTTAAAAAAAATAAAAACATGGCAGCTAGAGAATTAAAATTTGATATTGACGCAAGAGATCAACTGAAAAAAGGAATTGATCAGTTAGCAAGTGCTGTAAAAGTTACATTAGGCCCAAAAGGTAGAAATGTAGTGATTGAGAAAAAATTTGGGGCACCTCAAATTACAAAAGACGGTGTTACCGTTGCTAAAGAAATCGAATTAAAAGATAAATTCGAAAATGTAGGTGCACAAATGGTTAAAGAGGTAGCATCAAAAACGAACGACGATGCTGGTGATGGTACAACTACAGCTACTGTTTTAGCACAATCAATTATTGAGGTTGGAATTAAAAATGTTACTGCTGGAGCAAATCCAATGGATTTAAAACGAGGAATTGATAAAGCAGTACAAAAAGTGATTGAAAGCATTAAGAAACAGTCGCATGATGTAGGTGAATCGAATGAAAAGATTGAGCAGGTTGCTACCATCTCTGCCAATAACGATTCTGCAATTGGTAAGCTAATTGCTGATTCAATGCAGGCAGCAGGTCGTGAAGGTGTTATAACTGTTGAAGAAGCAAAAGGTACTGTAGACGAGCTGAAAACCGTTGAAGGAATGCAGTTCGACCGTGGATATATTTCTCCATACTTTGTAACCGATACCGAGAAAATGGAAGCGACTTTAGAGCATCCATACGTTCTGCTTACTGACAAGAAGATCTCAACCATGAAAGATCTTATGCCAATTCTTGAATCAGCCGTTCAAAACGGAAAACCTTTAATGATTATCTCTGAAGATATCGAAGGTGAAGCATTGGCTACATTGGTAGTGAATAAAATTCGCGGTTCGTTAAAAGTTGCAGCGGTTAAAGCACCTGGATTTGGTGACCGAAGAAAAGAAATGTTAGAAGATATCGCTATATTAACAGGTGGTACTGTTATTACCGAAGATAAAGGCTTAACATTAGAAAATGCTACCCTTGACATGTTAGGTACCTGCGAAAAGATATCTATCGATAAAGAAAATACAACCATTGTTAATGGCGATGGAGCAAAAGAAAATATCGATGCACGTATTAGCCAGATTAAAGCGCAAATCGAAGCTTCTACCTCTGATTACGATAAAGAAAAATTACAGGAACGGTTGGCTAAATTAGCCGGCGGTGTAGCTGTAATTTATGTTGGTGCTGCCAGCGAAGTTGAGCTGAAAGAGAAAAAAGACCGTGTAGATGATGCATTAAGCGCTACACGCGCAGCTGTTGAAGAAGGAATTATTCCTGGTGGTGGTGTTGCTTATATCCGTGCAATTAAAGAACTTGAAAACTTTAAAGGTATCAACGAAGACGAAACTACCGGTATAGCAATTGTTAAAAGAGCTATTGAAGAACCTTTGCGTCAGATTGTTGAAAATGCAGGTGTTGAAGGTTCGGTTGTTGTACAAAAAGTTATCGAGGGTAAAGAAGATTATGGTTATAATGCCCGAACCAACCAATTCGAAAATCTTTACGAGTCGGGTGTTATTGACCCAACCAAAGTTGCCCGTATTGCTATCGAAAATGCAGCATCTATTGCAGGAATGTTCTTAACTACCGAGTGTGTAATTACCGAAGAAGAAGAAGAAACACCACCAATGCCGGCTGGTGGCGGAATGGGTGGCGGTATGCCCGGAATGATGTAAAATCAATCATCAATCTGCAATCAATTTGCAGTAAACAAATCTATATATATTCAACCCTTTGTGCCTTGGTGCAAAGGGTTTTTTACAATATATAAAATACATAAATAATAGCTTTCTTTGGTGTAACACTAAAATTTAAATATTAATTTGTAATTTTGATTGAGTTTTATTCCCCGGAAAACTGTTTGGTATGTTTTTCGCAGGAAATACACTAAAAAATGAAACAAATGAGTCGTCAAAAAGTATTTATTATCTTTCTTTTTTCATTATTCTTTTATTTTCAATCCATTGCAGGGTGGGTAATTACCCAGAAAAGTTATGATTCCGACCAGGGTGAAACATCAGCAATAATAGAAAAAGTTTATATTGAGGACGATAGAATGAAAATTGTTCAGGATGATATGGTTACGGTCTTTAACCTTAACGATGAAACCATTACCCTGATGAACCCAGTAAAAAAGGTGTACTGGAAAGGTACCATTGCCGATTATAAAACCGATATCAAAAAAGCGTTAATGGCGGCTATGGAAGAACAATTAAAGGATGCTCCCGAAAGACAAAAACCAATGATCCGAAATATGTACCAGGGGATGATGGAAAGTATTGATGACCCATCAAAATTTGCCGGTGAAGAGCCTGAAGAATATCAGCTGGAAATTGAAAAAACCGGTGAAAAGGAACGTATTGCCGGATATCAGGCCGTAAAATATCAGGTTAAAGTAAATCAACAATTAAAAGAAGAAGCCTGGTTATCCGAATACAATCGTGCACATAAGGAATTTGATATTCATAAGTTTTATGCCATTTTTGGCGAATTTGTTAATCAGGCCGAAGCAGGTGCTTATTATCAAAAGGATGGAAAGTATATCGAATTTGCTAAATTAGGATTTCCCTTAAAATCCATTAACTACTATGGTGGATACGAATCCGTTAGCCATGTAACCAACCTCGAGCGAAAAAATATAGATATCACTGCATTTCTGCCACCGGCAGATTTCCAGAAAGTTAGTTTAACCGAGGTGGGAATCGAAGAACAAGAATAGTATTTGAGTTCTAGATTATTTTCAAACCTAATTCATTACTCAATTCTACCAAATCTGCCTTAGCAGCTTCAAAGATCGGATATTTTTTAATGGGCATTATCTCTGTAAGCTTCCCCTTTTTAGGACAGGGTTTAAGTAGACTTTTTCAATAGTAATTCAAATATAGTCAATTTTTGGGTAATTTAAGTCAGTGCCATTGTAATTTTTATATATATCTTTTAATTGTATTACCTATCCCTGAATACATCTTCTCATAACTTTGAAACAATTTTTTATAAGTTTCCAATAGGTTTTTCAGATTCTCATAATAATAACTTACTTCTAATAGTACATTGTTTAATTGCAAAGAGATTTCAAATTCAGGATGATTATTGTTATGCTCTATCACAGGTAAAACTAAATTCACTTGTGCTATATGGTAATGAATAAAATTAGGAATTTTTGACCATTTTTTAACCTTTTCTTGTAATTTAACAAAATAATCTCTGAATTCTTTAGTTACTTTAACTCCATTTATAGATTGATTGTAAGTGTCATACATTACCCTAAACTTATCAAGTAACTCATTCCTTTTATTTTCATATACGTTGAATTTATTAATAAACTTGTTTACTTCATCGTCGTATATAGTTTCCCAATAATTTAATTTAGAAATGCCTGACCAAACTTTATTAAATTCATTTCGAGAATGTCTATAAAAAACCCAATTTTCAATACCAGTAAAAAAGGCTTTATGAATTGACTCAAAGTTAAGTTTATTGAGATTTGATAAATGATTAATATTTTCTCTTTCAAGCTCAAATCCACTTTCGAATGTAATTTCTAAAGTTTTAACAAATTTCTCAAAATTCTTTGCTTGAACTAAAGTACATGAAGCTATTTCATCAAGTAATTCATAAAATAGTTTTCTTTGAGAGCGTCTATTTAATATTCCAGTAATGAATTTAATAAAGTATGCAATTAAATAACCTGAAAGGAAAACTATCAAAGTTATTATAATTGGAGCAGAAGTATCATTATTGATTCCAAACAACTCGTTTATTAATTTCTGCATTTCAGCCATATAAAAAAAATTATTATTATTAACTTCTTTATCCTAATCCAATTATAACGTTTATACTACCTAAATTAAAACGAAAAGCATCATAAAAGATCCTTTTGTTTTCTAAAAGTAATAATTTTTAAATAATTTAAAAATCCACCTCCGGATTCTTTTCATTTGCATATTCCCAAAATTTGTTGTTATATTTGCACCAACATTTCAAACATCCTTCAACAAGGGCGTTTGATTTATATAGAAGAGGGGAGAGATTAGGCTCTGTGAACCTCTGGCAACCCTCTGCCGACAGCAGAAAAGGTGCCAATACCTAACCCAAATCCCGTTACGGCAGTTGCCGGTGTTTAAGGGAGGGAAATTATAAACGAAACGCAAAAATCATGAAAAGTAAATTTTTTTGTATTAGTTATTCCTTACCGGGTATTGTAATTGCCAATCATTTTTGGTTTAAAAATTTCACTATGCCGCTTATGCCTATGTGCATGCGCTAGCCGGAGAGTAGATTAATGTCTTTCCGAAACTTTCAGCCACTTCTTGTGAGAAGTGCCATATTTTGGCATTCTCCAAAAAATGGAAACAGATGCCACTGGCATCCAATATATTTAGCGAAATGCCGGAGAAAAAAATGAATTTGTACGAAGTGATTTATCCTCCAAATAGTTAAAAAATTCTTTTATCTTTCGGCATTCGATTAAAAAAACAATCATGACACAGCATCAATTTCAAACTAAAGGAGAATTCAAGTTAGAGAACGGGGAATCGTTACATAATATCCAGATTGTTTATCACACTGCCGGAGCATTAAATGCGGCTAAAGATAATGTAATCTGGGTATGTCATGCCCTTACAGCCAACTCAGATGTTGCCGATTGGTGGCCTAATATGGTAGGGGAGGGATTATTGTTCGATACCTCTCAATATTTCATTGTTTGTGCCAATTTTTTGGGATCATGTTATGGAACAACCGGGCCATTATCCATGAATCCAAAAACAGGGGAGCCTTATTATCACGATTTCCCGTTAATTACGATTCGTGATATGGTAAATGCCCACGAGTTACTCAGAAAACATCTGGGAATCGATAAAATATTTATGATTACCGGAGGTTCCATGGGTAGTTTTCAGGCGCTTGAATGGAGTATTATGAATCCTTCTTTGATTGAACACCTGGTGTTTATTGGAAGCAGTGCGTTTTCGTCGCCATGGAATATTGCCATTAACGAGTCGCAGCGGATGGCTATTGCTGCCGATGCTACTTTCAAGGAAAATGACGAAAAAGCAGGGTTGGCCGGATTAAAAGCGGCACGCTCTTTTGCTTTGCTTAGTTATCGTAATGCTGCTACTTACAGCAAAACCCAGCAGGATACTGAGGAAAAACTGGATAATTTCCGGGCAATATCTTATCAGCAATACCAGGGCGATAAGTTGGTTAAACGATTTAATGCTTATGCTTATTACACCATTACTAAAGCATTCGATTCGCATAATGTAGGCAGAAACCGTGGAGGCATTGGAAAAGCATTGTCGGTTGTTCGTGCGAAAACGTTATTAATCGCCATATCTTCCGATATCTTGTTTTATCCACAGGAAATCAAAGCATTGCAAAAGCATATTCCGGATTCCAAATACATTGAAATTGATTCGCTCTATGGGCATGATGGTTTTTTAATTGAAACAGAACAATTAACAAAAAACATTCAACAATTTTTAAGCGAAAAAAAATATGAAACCTGAAATTAATATCGGGCTTTTCGGCTATGGTGTAGTCGGCGAAAGCCTTTACCATGTATTGCAACACAGTAAAACCGTTAATGCAGCGGTAAGTAAAATCTGTGTTAAACAAAAAGATAAAGAAAGATCTTTGCCAAAAAATAAATTTATCTTCAATAAACAAGATATTATTAATGATAATGAAATCAACCTGGTGGTTGAACTGATTGAT
Organism: Bacteroidota bacterium; assembly: GCA_034189025.1. Classification (GTDB taxonomy): domain Bacteria; phylum Bacteroidota; class Bacteroidia; order Bacteroidales; family UBA12077; genus UBA12077. The sequence goes on along the minus strand of JAXHVS010000069.1, from coordinate 15,869 downwards.
GATGCAGAGGAAGCATATGATATTGTCAAGAGTTGTTTGAAAAGAAAAAAAGCAGTTGTTTCTGGCAATAAAAAGATGTTGGCCCACCATTTGGATGAGCTTATCAAATTACAGAAAGAAACTGAAACCGCTTTGCTGTATGAAGCTTCTGCTTGTGGAAGCATTCCGGTAATCCGGAATATCGAAGAGTATTATGATAATGATTTATTACAATCTGTTACAGGGATATTAAATGGATCCTCAAATTATATCCTTTCCAGGATATTTAATGATGATTTGGATTATCAAACAGCTTTAACGCAAACCCAGGAACTGGGTTTTGCCGAAAGTAACCCCTCGCTCGATGTGGACGGGTTTGACTCTTTATACAAACTGGTTATTATTGCAACCCATGCATTGGGTACGTACGTCCGACCCGATAAAGTTTTTAACTATGGAATTTTTAATATTCAAAAAGCAGATATCCAGTTTGCCCGGGAGAAAAATTTTAAAATTAAACTGGTGGCACAACTGCTAAAACTCAATAGCAAATCGTTTACTTTGTTTGTTATTCCTTGCTTGGTAAAGCCTGAAAAATACATTTACAATGTAGAAGATGAATATAATGGCGTGGTTATTCAGGGCGAATTTTATGATAAGCAGTTTATGTTTGGCAAAGGAGCCGGAGGGTTTCCCACAGGATCGGCAGTTCTCTCGGATATTACTGCTCGCTCACATCAATATAAATATGAATACAAAAAACAGAAATATTTTAAAAGAGTAAATTACCGCACCGATCATGAAATAGAAATTTACCTCAGATATCACAATCTGGTGGATTTAAGCTATTTCGAATTTGAGAAGATCACTGAAAAATACACAGGACAAGAATACAATTATGTTGTGGGAAGTATTAAACTGGAAAACCTGCTTAAAATAAAGGGTATTTTACCAAAATTGAATCTGTTTCTGGCTTATATCAAAAATTAATTTGACTTTGACCGTCAGGTTTTTGTAATTTTATAGTATGGAGATAGTCCTGTGGATTCATCAATGTATTCCGGGATAAAAGAAAATGAATAGTATATGAACCTTTTAGAAAAAATAAAAGAAGAATTAAAACAGCGGATTTTTGTGCTCGATGGCGCCATGGGAACCATGATCCAGTCGTATAACCTGGATGAAAAAGCTTATCGTGGCGAGCGGTTTAAAGACATTGAAAATCCCGTAAAGGGAAATCATGATATTCTATCGATAACCCAGCCTGAGATTATTTGTGAAATTCACCAACGTTATTTGGAGGCAGGAGCCGATTTGATCGAAACAAATACTTTCAATGCGAATGCTGTTTCATTGGCTGATTATGGAATCGCAGATTTAGCTTATGAGCTAAATGTTGCTTCTGCAAAGCTAGCTCGGCGGGCAATTGAAAAGTCTCGGCGTAAAAATGGAAATCCCATTTATGTGGTGGGTTCTATGGGGCCAACCAATCGTAGCGCTTCTTTTTCGCCAGATGTAAATCGCCCGGGGTTTAGGGATATTACTTTCGATGAGCTAAAAAAGGCTTATCGAACACAAGCCGAAGGCTTACTTGATGGCGGTGCTGATATTTTGTTGGTAGAAACCATTTTTGATACGCTCAATGCCAAAGCAGCTTTATTTGCCATTGAAGAGATCGGCAAAAGCAGAGGAATAAAAATACCGGTAATGGTTTCCGGAACAGTAGATCAAGGTGGCCGTTTACTTTCAGGCCAGGTGGTGGAAGCCTTTTATTGTTCAGTTTCGCATGTTGATCTGTTAAGTATTGGGTTAAACTGTGCTTTTGGTGCAAAACGATTACGCCCTTTTGTCGAAGCGCTGGCGAAGGTTTCCAAATTTAATGTAAGTGTTCACCCAAATGCCGGTTTGCCCGATTTGTTTGGGAACTATAGTCAGAAACCCAGAGAAATGGTTCAATTAATCGAAGAATATTTAGAAAAGGGCCTGGTAAATATCGTAGGAGGTTGCTGTGGAACAACCTGCGAACATATAAAACAAATCGCTAAAGTAGCGAAGAAATATAAACCACGTAACATAGTTGATTTAGAATGCAAAACACAACTATCCGGATTAGAGCCGGTGGAGATTTGTAAAGGAAGAAATTTTGTAAATATTGGAGAACGAACCAATGTTTCTGGATCTAAAAAATTTGCTCAGGCCATTCGTGAAAATAACTTTGATGCAGCACTTCAGATTGCAAGACACCAGGTGGTTAACGGAGCACAAATTTTGGATATCTCCATGGACGATGCCATGATTGATGCCAAAAAGATGTTACCTGAATTTTTACAGATATTAGCTTCCGAACCCGATATTGCCAAAGTACCGGTTATGATCGATTCTTCGAAGTGGGAAGTAATAGAAGTAGCTCTTAAATGTTTGCAGGGAAAATCTGTGGTAAATTCTATTAGCCTGAAAGAGGGTGAGAATGATTTTATTGAAAAAGCTCAAAAAATACATGCCTATGGCGCAGCTGCTGTTGTAATGTTATTTGATGAACGAGGGCAGGCTGATACCTACGAGCGGAAAATTGAAATCGCTGAGCGTTCTTATAAAATCCTTACGGTAAAAGCAAGTTTCCCTGCCGAAGATATTATTTTCGACTGCAATGTGCTGGCTATAGGAACAGGTTTGCCGGAACATAACAATTATGCGGTTAACTTTATTAAAGCGGTAAAGTGGATCAAAGAGAATCTGCCTCATGCAAAAACCAGCGGCGGTATTAGTAACTTGTCTTTTTCTTTTCGCGGAAATAATCGGGTTCGCGAAGCGATACATTCGGTTTTTCTTTATCATGCTATCCATGCAGGGCTCGATATGGGAATTATAAATCCAGCCATACTGGAAATATATGATAACATACCAAAAGATTTACTTCAGCTTACCGAAGATTTGGTGTTAAACCGCAGGGCTGATTCAACTCAACGGTTGCTTGCTTTCGCTGAACAAAATGATCGCTCAGGAAAGAAAGAAGAAAATTTCGACTTGTGGAGAAAAGATTCTGTTCAGGAAAGGATTAATCACGCCCTTATTAAAGGGATATTAGATTTTATTGAGCAGGATGTAGAGGAAATAAGAAAAAATTATAACGCTGCTCTTGATGTTGTTGAAGGCCCTTTGATGGTAGGAATGGGAAAAGTGGGAGAGCTGTTTGGCTCAGGAAAAATGTTTTTGCCACAGGTGATCAAGAGTGCTCGTGTGATGAAAAAAGCTGTTGCTTATTTACTACCCTTTATCGAAGAGGAAAAGAAAAATGCAGGCGATACTTCTCCTAAAGGGAAAATCCTTATAGCTACTGTAAAAGGTGATGTTCACGATATCGGGAAAAATATTGTCAGCGTGGTGCTTTCGTGTAACAATTACGAAATGATTGATTTGGGAGTGATGGTGGCATCAGATAAAATTGTAGAAACAGCAATTAAATATAAGGCTGATATCATAGGCCTTAGCGGATTAATTACTCCCTCACTGGATGAAATGATTGCGGTTGCCCGTGATTTGGAAAGGAATAAACTGGATATTCCGGTACTTATTGGTGGAGCTACTACCTCTAAAATACATACCGCTTTAAAAATAGATACTGTTTATTCAGCACCTGTGGTATATGTTAAAGATGCTTCGCAGAGTGTAAATATTGTGAATAAACTTTTGGTTAAAGATTTGAAACAGGGTTTTCTTGATAAGCTCCAAGAAGATTACCAGAAAGCGATTAATAAATATAATCAATCCAGGTTGGGTATAGAATATATCAGTATAGAAGAAGCAAGAAAAAACCGGTTCTTAATCGATTGGGAACATTCAGACATAAAAAAACCGGCATTTTTAGGAACAAAATTGTTGGAAAATTACCCGCTGAAAAACTTGGTAAAATATATCGATTGGACTTTTTTTTTCCATGCCTGGGATCTTTCGGGCCGTTATCCTGCAATTTTTGATGATCCTGTAAAGGGACACGAAGCCAAAAAGCTTTTTGATGATGCACAGGATATGCTCAATCGTATCATTCAAAAAAATATGTTAAAAGCCAATGCTTCTTTTGGGTTTTATCCTGCAAACGCTGATGGAGATGATATCATTATTTACAACGAGAATGGCAACCAGGAGGTTGCGCGGTTGCCAATGATCAGAAATCAGCGGTTAAAAACGGAAAACGAACCTAATTTTTGCCTGGCCGATTTTATGATTCCTTTAAATCGTAAGGAAAAAGATTATATCGGGCTGTTTGCTTTAACTGCAGGACTTGGTGCAGAACAATGGGTTAAAGAATTTAAAGAAGCAGGAAATGATTATGATGCGATTATGTTAAAAATTTTGGCCGATCGGCTTGCCGAAGCCTTTGCCGAATGGTTACACGAAAAAGTACGACGTGAATATTGGGGATATGCTATCAATGAAAAATTATCCTATGATGACCTGTTGCATAAGCGGTATTGTGGCATAAGGCCGGCCATAGGATATCCGTCTTTGCCCGATCATACTTTAAAAAAGTCAGTTTTTGACTTATTAAAAGCAAACGAAATAGGGATTAAGTTAACTGAAAATTTCATGATGCAGCCACCAGCTTCAGTTTGTGGTTTTTATATAGCACATTCCGAATCAAAATATTTTAATGTACAAAAAATTGGAAAAGACCAGGTTGCTGATTATGCCATCAGGTCAGGAATTAGTATTGAAGAAGCCGAAAAAAGGCTGGCACAAAATTTAAACTATACTTAAAAACAGTTTAAACAGAAAAATGAAGGTTATTGATAAAATAAAAAAAGCAAAAAACACACTGTTTACCTTTGAGCTTTTACCACCGCTTAAAGGGCATACCATTGATGAAATCTATGCGGCCATCGATCCGCTGATTGAATTTAACCCGGCATATATTAATATTACGTATCATCAGCAGGAGGTAATTTATAAAAACCGGCCGGATGGTTTTCTGGAGAAGAAAATTATCCGCAAGCGCCCGGGAACTGTCGCTATTGCAGCCGCTATTCAAAACAAGTTTAAATTAACGGTAGTACCACATATTATCTGCGGAGGGTTTACCAGAGAAGAAACCGAAGATGCTTTAATAGATCTGCATTTTTTGGGAATAAATAATTTGCTGGTTTTGCGAGGCGATCCTGTTCCGGGCAATAGAAAATTTATTCATGAACCTGGAGGGCATAAACATTCCAGCGAGCTTATCGAGCAGATTATGAACTTAAACAAAGGGAAGTATTTACACGAGCATCTTATGAATGCCATGCCAACTGATTTTTCTTTAGGTGTAGCCGGATATCCCGAAAAGCATTTCGAATCACCGAATATGGATGTTGACCTTGAATATTTAAAATTAAAAATCGAAAAAGGAGCAGAATATATAGTTACTCAGATGTTTTTTGATAATAAAAAATACTTCGATTTTGTAGATAAATGCCATAATATGGGTATTGATGTACCCGTTATTCCCGGCATTAAACCGGTAGCTACGTTAAATGATGTACAGCTTCTTCCGCAAACTTTCCATATTGATTTACCCAATGAGCTGATGGGTGAGATAAAAAAATGTGAATCCAATAAAGAAGTAAGGCAGGTGGGTGTTGAATGGGCAATTATGCAGTCTAAAGAATTGATTCAAAAAGGAGTACCTGGCATTCATTATTACACGCTCGACCAATCCGACAATATCCGTAAAATAGCGAAAGCAGTGTTTTAACACTTATATTTTCTTCTTGAATAAAGTTCTTCTTTCATTGCAATTATTCATTATCTTTGCAACGCTAAAAAATATTTTTTGCATAAAGACAGGAATGATAAAATACGGGTATGGATCACATTAGGAATTTTTGTATTATAGCCCATATCGACCATGGGAAAAGCACGTTGGCCGACCGGTTATTACAAGCGACCAATTCTGTTTCGGAGCGCGACTATAAAGACCAGTTGCTCGATGATATGGATTTGGAGAGAGAAAGAGGAATTACCATTAAGAGTCATGCCATCCAGATGAATCATTATTTTGAAGGAAAAGATTATGTGCTCAACTTAATCGATACGCCAGGGCATGTCGATTTTTCTTACGAAGTATCGCGGTCCATTGCCTCGTGTGAAGGTGCATTGTTAATTGTTGATGCTACACAGGGCGTGCAGGCACAAACAATATCCAATGTATTTTTAGCCATGGAGCATGATTTACATATTATTCCTGTGATGAATAAAATGGATTTGGATGCTGCAATGCCCGACGAAGTAAAAGACCAAATTATAGAGCTGATTGGATGTGACCAAAGTGATATTATTGCTGCCAGCGGTAAAACAGGACAGGGAGTTGATGAAATTTTAAAAGCTATTATTACTAAAGTTCCTCATCCTGTTGGCGACGCTGAAGCACCTTTGCAGGCACTTATTTTTGATTCTGTTTTTAATCCATACCGGGGTATTGAAGCTTTTTTTAAAATTCAGGATGGCACAATCCGTAAAGGCGATTTGGTTAAGTTTATAGCTACCGGGAAACAATACAATGCCGACGAAATAGGAGTGTTGAAATTAAAACAGGAACCCCGAAAAGAGCTAAAAGCCGGTGATGTTGGGTATATTATTTCAGGAATAAAAACAGCGAAAGAGGTAAAAGTAGGTGATACCATTACGCATGTCAACCGGCCATGTCAGAAGGCGATTAGCGGTTTTGAAAATGTGAAACCAATGGTTTATGCTGGTATTTACCCGGTAGATGCCGACGATTATGAAGATTTACGCGAGGCGATGGAAAAACTCCAGTTGAATGATGCTTCGTTAACGTTTGAGCCCGAATCTTCAGCAGCCCTTGGATTTGGTTTTAGATGTGGTTTTCTTGGATTATTGCATATGGAAATTGTGCAGGAACGCCTCGGCCGTGAGTTCGATATGGATGTGATTACTACTGTCCCTAATGTATCCTATAAAGTGTACCAGAAAAAGGGTGAAGTAACCGAAGTGCATAACCCATCAGGACTACCCGATGTAACCTATATCGATTATATCGAGGAGCCTTATATTAGAGCACAAATCATTTCCAAAACCGATTATATTGGAGGAGTAATGAAATTGTGTATCGATAAAAGAGGGGTGCTAAAAAATCAAATTTATTTACCCAACGACAGGGTGGAAGTAACCTTTGTGATGCCACTGGCCGAGATTGTTTTCGATTTTTACGATAAGCTGAAAAGTATTTCGCGCGGATACGCTTCGTTCGATTATCAGCAGGTAGGGTACGCCAAAGCCAACCTGGTACGGCTGGATATTTTATTAAACGGCGAAATGGTTGATGCACTATCAACCCTTATTCATCGCGACAATGCATATAACTTTGGCCGTCGAATGTGCGAAAAATTGAAAGAGCTAATTCCCCGTCAACAATTTGATATTGCCATACAGGCAGCCATTGGCGCTAAAATTATTGCCCGCGAAACCGTAAAAGCAGTCCGCAAAGATGTTACGGCAAAATGTTATGGTGGCGATATTACCCGAAAAAGGAAACTGCTCGAAAAGCAGAAAAAAGGGAAAAAGCGAATGCGTCAGGTAGGGAATGTGGAAGTTCCGCAACAGGCATTTATGGCGGTACTTAAGTTGGATTAATTTCTTTATTACTCTGGTTGTTCTTTATCCTGCTCCTCAGGTGTTAAATCAGAATAAAGAAATTTGCTGGTTTCAACCCATTGGTTTGAAGAGAAATCCCATTTGTAAATGATTTCCATATACAATTCTCCTTTGTCGTTATATTCAGAAACCGTTTTATCAAAATTAACCCAGCTCTTTTTCGAGTAATCCCATTTTTGATGGATTACTTCTATTAAACGGCCTTTCCGGTCGTATTGATACATTATTTTTAGTCCGTTAAGCCACTGTTTCGTGTAATTGTTCCATGATATTCTTACTTCTTGTGTTTTGTCACCCCGAAAATTGTAAAGATATTCGTATTTCCCTTCGGTATTCCATTTTTTGGTGTCTGCATTCCAGTTGCTAATGAAAATTTCATTAGGATAGGAATATTCATGAGGATAGTATAACTGAAATTTTTTATAATATTCCCAGTCATTTTTTATGCTGTTATACTTGCTAATGGTAATATTGTTTTCCAGTCCATCCATATTGTAATCCATAATATACCTTACGGTATTAATCCATTCTTCGCCTGGTTTTTGCCATTCCTGAAATAATATTTCTTTTCGTTCGTTAAAATTATTGTAATAAGAAGTTTTTAATTGCGTATTAACCCACTCGTTAAACGAAGGCTTCCATGTCTGTACCAGCTTTTCCTGTTCATTTCCTTTCTTGTCGTAAGTAAATAACTCCTGCGAAACATTTATCCATGTTTTTTCATGATAATTCCATTCCTGTGTAAGGGTTCTTAAGGGTTTGTCTTTTTTATTATAAATAATGATTTCACGTTGATAGGTTTCCCATTGGTTTAATTCTTGATTCCAGTGATGTTTATATAAAGTGTCAACATTATCTGTTTGTGATGAGTCAGTTATTAATGAGTCAATTTTTTCGGGCAACTGAGCAGTTAGTATTCCTGAAGAAAGGAGGAATACTACTAAAAAGAAACATTTTTTTATGACGGGATATTTAAACATCATTGTGTTTTTTCTAACAATTTAATGAAATATTCAGACATTGTCAACTTTTGGACGATAATATTCCGCTTTTTTGTTCAACCTGATTATTTCCTTTATTTTTGCATATATTATATAAACACTATGACAGAAAAACGGAATCAGCAAATAAAATTTGCTTCATGGGTAGGTATCATTGGCAATTCAATTTTAGCTGTTGTTAAAATATTTGTTGGTATAATTTCCGGAAGTTTTGCTGTAATTGGCGATGGAATTGATACCACTACTGATATCTTAACCTATTTTATTACCTTGCTTGCCGCACGAATAATGAATAAACCTCCGGATTATAAATTTCCTTATGGTTATAATAGAGCCGAAGCGGTTGCTACCAAAGTATTAAGTTTTGTTATCTTTTTTGCCGGTGCGCAATTGTTTTTTTCTGCAATAGCTAGAATCGTTAAAGATGAACCCCACCAGGTTCCTACATTACTGGCTGTTTATGTTACAGTGTTTTCTATATTGTCAAAAATAGCACTTGCTGTTTATCAATTAAAGGTGGGAAAAAAAATCAATAGCAACATGCTCATTGCCAATGGCAAAAATATGCGTAATGATATTTTAATTTCAGCTTCAGTATTAGCAGGATTGTTTTTTATTCATGTTTTTCATTTACCCATATTGGATTTGATAACGGCTATATTAATTGGAGCATGGATTATGCGTTCGGGATATGGTATTTTTATGGAATCGAGCCGTGAATTGATGGACGGGACTGATAATCCCGATTTGTATTATAAAATTTTTGATGCCGTTGAAGAAGTTGGTGCTGTAAATCCGCACAGAGTGAGAATCAGGAAACATTCAAACATGTACACCGTGGACCTGGATGTTGAAATTGACGGAAAACTAACAATCGACGAAGGCCATAAAATGGCCAGAAAGGTAGAAATAAATATTAAAACCCGCATCGAAAATGTGTATGATGTATTAGTGCACATTGAACCTAAAGGAAATAAAGAAAAAGAAAAATTTGGGCTTTCGCGCGAAAACATTGATTCGGAATGTAAAAAGAAAAAAAATGGAAGGAAAATATAAAAAACCAAGTGGGTCTTATATTAGTTTTATGAGCAATAAGGTTAAAACACACGGTGGTATTAACCTGGCTCAGGGAATTCCCGGGTTTAATCCACCCGAAGAACTAACAGATTTTTTAAGCCAACTGGCAAAAGAAAATCTACATCAATATGCTCCCGGGAATGGAAATAATGAGTTGCTTGAACTTTTGCTTGAAAAATATCAATCCGATTATGCCTTTACAAAAGATAATTTTTTGATTCTTCAAGGTGCAACAGAAGCATTGTCATTACTATATATATATTTTAATAAAATCTTATCCGAACCCTTTTCAGCATTAGCTTTCGAGCCTGTTTACGAAAGTTATACGCATCTGCCGAAAATATTTAATACCGGTTTTGTATCATTTGCTTTTGATGAAAATTCATCGGTTGATTTTATTCAACTTGAAAGCGTTTGCAAAGAAAAAAATGTAAAAGTTATTTTTATCGGCACCCCCGGTAATCCTTTTGGAAAAATTTGGAGTAAGCAGGAAATTGACCATTTACTTAAACTTAGTAAATCACTTGATATTTTTGTTGTATTTGATGCCGTTTACCGCGATTTATACTTTGACGAAGAACCTTATATCCCTTTGGGCCAATTTAATCCAAACCTGTTTTATGTTAATAGTTTTTCGAAAATATTTTCTATTACCGGATGGCGTGTAGGTTATTTAATAGCACACCAGAAACATATGGAACCAATAAAATCGATTCACGATTATACCGGTTTATGCGTGCCTTCGGTTTTGCAAGAGGCCATTGTTCGTTACCTGAAAAATTATAATTACGGAGCAGTTTATATTTCTACTCTACGTGAAAATTTAAAAACATCGTATCAATTATTATCTTTAGAACTTAAAAAACTGGGTTTTATAATACCAGAAACCAAAGGCGGATATTTTGTATGGGCTAAACTGCCAAAAGACATTTCCGATGGATTTAAGTTTGCTGTCGATTTGTACGAACAGCAAAGGGTAGCAGTAATCCCAGGCGAACATTTCTCGGTAAATGCCGTTGATTATATCCGTTTAAATATTGCACGCCCAATAGCAGAAGTAACAGAAGCAATTCAAAGAATTAAAGCTTTTTTGGGGAGATAAATTATATCATAAAAAATGTTGTCGGGATTATAAATGATGTAATAAATTGTAACTTTACCTTAAAAATTTTGAAAGGGATATGCCACTTTGGAATAATAAAATTGAAATTTATTTTTTTAAACAAGCATTAAAGGCTTTTGCTACACCAGAACAACTTTTTTATAAGATTGATTCTGGTTATTATGCATATATTCCAAAAAATGTAAAAGGAAAGGGACAAACTTTACAGTCAAGGAATTCATTAATTGGACAGTTTACTGAGAAATGGGCAAAAGATTTATTTACACCCATAGCTCAACAATTTGGATTATATGCAGTAAATGGTGTCGTATGTGAAGATATAGGGCTTACTAAAAGATCAAATGCAGATTTAGCTTTTTGTACTACTAATTCTACAAACCAAAAGCCTGTAAATATTAAGTTGATATTTGAAATTAAAATGAGTATAGTATCAAACTATAAGTATTCAACGCCATCTAATTTTTCATTTATTGGTGATTACAATACTCATAAAGGGAATCCCTCGCTTTTACGTTCTGACTCTATGTTAAAAGCTATTGGGAAATCAATAAATATCAGAGTCGCTGGAATTGAATCGACAAAAATTCCAATAGTTATATTGGGTAATAGCCCAATTACAGATAGTTATACTCATAAGGTTGATTTTCTTAAAACAGCAGGTGTAATTCAAGGATTTTGGTCATTAAATCCCAAACCTACTGAAACAATTCATGTTCGAAAAACACCTGAATTAGGATTTCAAACAATTGATAATATTGATTCTTTAAAAGAATTGACAGGTAAATTATTAAAACAAGAAATGAATTATTTTTCTTCAATGGTTTCAAAGCAAAAGTTAGGAGAATATATACAGATAGCGAATAAAGAAAATTCAATTGAAGATAAAGCAGAAAAATTTTTACAATTAATTAGAAATATATAATGAAACAATTTAAGAGAGAAGGGACAAAATCTAGTTCTTTTGGAACGAATGGAAGAATAAACCATGATTCTTCAAAATTTTATAATTCAAAATTATATAAAGAATTAAATAATAATTACAAAGAGATTTCAAAGAGTATTAATAAGTTTCCTGATGACTTATTAAATAAAATTATTCATGGTTCATGTAAAAATATGAGTCAAATACCCGATAATTCTTTACATTTAATGATTACATCTCCACCTTATAATGTATCAAAAGATTATGACGATGATTTATCATTAAGTGAATATCTGATTTTATTAAAAAATGCTTTTTCTGAAACTTATCGTGTTTTAGTTAATGGAGGCCGTGCTTGTATAAACGTTGCAAATTTAGGAAGAAAACCTTATATCCCGATTTCCGATTATATTTCTCAAATTATGATAGAAATAGGTTTTAAAATGCGAGGAGAAATAATTTGGAATAAAGCAGCAAGTGCAAGTCCATCTACGGCATGGGGAAGTTGGCAAAGTGCTGCTAATCCAACTTTAAGAGATATTCATGAATATATTTTAGTTTTTTCAAAAGGAGATTATAAAAGAGAAAGAAAAAAAGATGAATTAGAAAAAAGAAAAAATACGATTACTAAAGAACAATTTATGGAGTGGACAAAATCAATATGGGCCATGAATGCAGAAAGTGCCAGAAGAATTGGCCATCCTGCACCGTTCCCTGAAGAGCTACCCTATAGATTAATTCAATTGTATTCTTTTACAAACGATATTGTTCTGGATCCCTTTATTGGAAGTGGGACAACAGGAGTTGCCGCTTTAAAATCCGATAGATTTTTTATTGGATATGATACTAATGAAGATTATATTAAGCTTGCAGAGAAAAGATTAGAACCCATAAAATCTCAAATGAAATTTGTGTAAAAAATTTTATTTTAGCTAGTTATTTCAGTCATTTTTTGATACCAAACCCAAATGCTTTTAAATCGTCCCAAAAGTTAGGGTAACTTTTTTTAACAACCTCCGGATCGTCAATGATTAAAGATTTGGTAACGATTGCCAGTGGAGTAAAAGCCATAGCCATTCGATGATCGTCGTAAGTTTTTATAAAATGATTTGAGGAGATTTTGATATTCTCATTTTCTTTCCACAAAAGGTAATCTTTTCCATTGGTTTGCAAATGAATGCCCATTTTCTCAAACTCGTCCACTAACGCTTTAATGCGGTCGGTTTCTTTAATCGATAAATTATCCAGTCCTGTTAATTTGAATGGAATATTTTTGGCTACCAGCGTAACCGTTAGTGTTTGAGCTAAATCAGGACAATTGGTAAAATCATATTCAAAATGGCTGCAGGTTGTTGGAATGTTTTTTATAAATAAGCCATTTTCATTAAATTTTGATTGAACACCTAGCGTTTTAAAAATACCGGTTAAAACCGAATCGCCTTGTAAGCTGTTTTTTTGTAAGCCAGGTAAAAGAATTTCAGCGTTTTTTATGAGCGAAATTATTGCAAACCAGTACGAAGCTGCCGACCAGTCGGGCTCAACAGTTTCTTCCTTCGGAAGATAATTGCCGTTTTTTACTTCTATGATGTTTTTTGTCCATTGAAAATCAATGCCATGGTTTTGCATTATTTTCAATGTCATGTCAATATAATCTTTCGATAAGATTTTATCTTCGATATTTATCGTTAATCCATTTTCTAATACAGGGGCAATCATAAGTAAAGCGCTGATAAACTGGCTGCTGATATTGCCTTTAATGTTTATCGGTTTTGATTTTAGTGTGGAACCTGTAATTTTTAAAGGAGGAAAGCCATCTTTTTCCAGATAATCTATTTTGGCGCCAAAATTCCTTAAAATATCGGCCAGGATATTTATGGGGCGTTGTTTCATGCGTTCGCTGCCTGTTAAAACTCTTTGCCCGGGGGTTATGGATAAAAGTGCGGTTAAAAAACGCATAGCAGTACCGGCAGCACCAATATCAATTACAGGCTCAGACAAATGGTTAAGTGCTTTAATCAATACATTGGTATCGTTGCTTGTCGAAAGGTTATGAATATCAAAATAATCATTACTAAGTGCCCTAATAATCAATAATCTGTTTGATAAACTTTTCGATGCAGGTAAGTTTATTGTTTTAACTACTTGTTTATTAGGTTCTTGAATTTTAAATTTCATCTTTGAAGTGTGTTATACCATCGTAAAGTTTCCAGTATATCTGCTTTATTGCAATGTTGGTTAATTTTTATTTTACCAAAATCTTCAAGTAAAGTAAAATTTATGTTCAATCCTTTATTTTTCTTATCGTGTCCTATAAGTTCAATAATAGTATCCATATCCTTTTCAGGGATGTTTATTTTAGAATAAGTATTTAGAACATAGTTAATGATTTGGTGCATTTTTTGAATAGGAAAGTTGCATAATTTGTTGGAAAGATAAAGCTCGCATATCATACCTAAAGCAACAGCTTCGCCATGCAATAAGTTTGGTTTTTGATCCATAAAAAAACTTTCAAAAGCGTGGCCAAGGGTGTGTCCAAAATTTAATGCTTTTCGCATCCCTTTTTCCAATGGGTCTGATTCAACATAATGATTTTTTATTTTCACCGACCGTGCAATGAGTTGGTTTAATGTTTTATGATTAATATTTGCTATATTGTTTTGTGTTAAATGCTCAAAATCTTGCTGGTTAAAAATCAGTGTGTGTTTTATCATTTCTGCCCATCCCGAAAGGATATTTCTTTTATCCAGGGTTTTCAAAAAACGACTGTCGATAAATACATTTTTGGGATGATTAAAAACGCCGATTTCATTTTTTAGGTTTAAAAAATTAATTCCAGTTTTTCCACCTACCGAAGCATCCACCTGCGACAAAAGAGTAGTTGGGATATTTACAAAATCCATTCCACGCTTAAAAGTAGATGCAGCAAATCCACCCATATCCCCAATAATACCGCCACCTAAATTGATAAGCAAAGCATTTCTGTCGGCATTATGCTGGGTTAAATACTCCCATATTTTAGTAACAGTTTTGATTGATTTATTCGATTCTCCACTTTTTGTTTCTATAATATTAACATCATCAAATAAATCATTTTTTTTGATAACAGGGATACAATGTTTTTGGGTATTTTCATCAACCAAAATAAAAATTTTGCTATAATCCGATTTATCCATAAATTTTTTTATAACGGATTGGATATCTGTTGAAATGATTATATTTGAAAAGGATGTTTTAATTTTCATGGTACACGTTTTTTAAGGTAAAAATAAGAAAAACTATTGATTTTATGTTTTTAATGAAACATCATGTGTGTGAATTATGTATCAAAGAGAAAGTTACTTATCTTTGGATAAAAAACGAATAAGATTATATCATGCAATTCGATAATAAACATAAAGTGTTGAAATTAAATATGAGAAGATACATTGTTCTTTTGTTTTTTACTACGATTATTGGGTTGTTAATTTTCACCCGTCTTTTAGATAATGTTTGGGGAATATCGAAAACAATTGCTTTGCTGATAACAATAATTGCTTATCTCATATATGTTTTGATAACGTATGTTATTAACTATCAGTATATTTTTTATTCGGATGAGGGTAGTAAAATTATCCTTAAGTATGTTTCCTTAAGGCCCTTTGATAATAAAAGAAATGCTATTGAAATTTCCAAAGAGAATTTTTATGGTTATAAAATTCAAAAGTCTTTTTTAAATCTTAAAGAAGAAATAATTTTCCTTATTCAAACTCCAAATGGTATAGCAAAATATCCTCCTATAAGTATAGCTGCACTTACTGCAAAACAAAAAAAGATACTCATTAATTCGATAACTCAGTTATAAATTTTGGCGAAGTTCTATCAGTTAAAATGTGTTTAATATCATATCCTCAGATGATGTTTTTATTGGCTTATTTCAATATTAAGGCCTACATTTGTACAAAATTAAAATGCATGAAAATCATGCAAGTTTGATGTATAACATTAAAACTATACAAGAAAATGAATGTAGATAAATTAATGATCCAGCTAGAACAAAAACATCCGGGCGAATCGGAGTATTTGCAAGCTGTCCGTGAAGTATTAGAATCGATAGAGGAAGTATACAATCAAAATCCTCAGT
>JAXHVS010000068.1:0-7755 GCA_034189025.1 Bacteroidota bacterium | reverse complement strand
GAAGAAAAGCAAGATCAAATAGAAATACAGGTTTCGGATTTTAAAAACGGCCTATATTTTTGTTCGCTACAAATTGATGGCAAATTGCTTAATACAAAAAAAATACTGGTTAATCATTAGCATACTTTTCTTTTAATATTTTTACCAGCTTAGGTATTCCTGTTGTCGCCTTTTCCTGAATATATGTAACTTGAGAATAATAGGATGTATTAACATTATTAGGATCAATTAAAAAAATGGGTGTGTTATTCGGAACATAATCAATTAATCCTGCAGCGGGATAAACATTAAGAGATGTACCCACTACAACAAAAATATCAGCTTCTTTACAAATAGATGCAGCATCTATAATAGCATTTACCGGTTCGCCAAACCAAACCACATGAGGCCTAAGCTGTGATCCTTTCTCACATTTATCTCCTAATTTCAATTCCCATCCTTCAATATCGTAGATAAGATTTTCATCTGCCGTACTTCTTGCTTTACGAATTTCTCCATGTAAATGAAGAACATTTTTACTTCCGGCTCTTTCGTGCAAATCGTCCACATTTTGAGTAATAATACTTACATCAAAATCTTTTTCCATCTCAACCAATCCAAGGTGTCCGTTGTTAGGAGACGATTCTAAAAGTTTCTTGCGTCGTTCGTTATAGAAACGTAACACCAATTCAGGATTCCCCTGCCAGGCCTGAGGGCTGGCCACTTCCATAACATCATATTCTTCCCACAAGCCCCCCATATCGCGAAAAGTTTTAATACCACTTTCGGCGCTAATGCCAGAACCAGATAAAACAACCAATTTTTTCATTATCGTTGGATATTTTAATTCAACATCTAAAAATAATTAAAATCTGACAACAATAAAAAATTCATATTAAACTCAAACTATATAAAATGTTGAGTTAATTTTTAGTATTTTAGCAGAAACTGCTCAAGTTTGTAAACGATTGATTATCCGTAAAGTAAAGAATGATTGACCATAATACCATACAAAGAATAATTGACACTGCAGAAATTGTAGATGTGGTTCAGGATTTTGTAAACCTTAAAAAACGAGGTGTAAATTATTTAGGCTTATGCCCCTTTCATAACGAAAAAACACCTTCGTTTACGGTATCGCCATCGAAAGGAATTTATAAATGTTTTGGTTGCGGGAAAGGGGGGAATGCCGTAAATTTTATAATGGAACATGAGCATTTAAGCTATCCGGAAGCTTTAAAATATTTAGCCAAAAAATATTATATTGAAATTGTTGAAAAGGAACTCACGGCCGAAGAAATTCAACAACAAAACGAACGCGACAGCCTGCTGGTGGTTACCAAATTTGCTAACAGTTATTTTCAGGAAAAATTACACAAACATACTGATGGAAGGGCCATAGGGTTAAGCTATTTTAAAGAGCGTAGTTTTAGAGAAGATATCATTAAAAAATTTGAGCTCGGTTATAGTTTAGATATCAAAGATGCTTTTACAAAAGCGGCACTTGAAAAGGGATACAAACTAGACTTTTTGGAAAAATCAGGTTTAACCATTGTTACAGGGCAAGATAAATACGATCGGTTTCGTGGACGAGTGATGTTTCCTATTCACAGCCTTTCGGGCAATGTAGTGGGGTTTGGTGGACGTATCTTAAAAAAAGATGCAAAAGCCGCTAAATATCTTAATTCTCCTGAATCAGACATCTATCATAAAAGCCGTGTTTTATATGGTATGTATCAGGCTAAAAAGGCCATTACCCAGAAAGATCACTGCTTTTTAGTAGAGGGTTACACCGATGTAATTTCTATGCATCAGGCAGGAATTGAAAATGTAGTTGCTTCATCAGGAACTTCGCTTACGGTAGAGCAAATACGCTTAATTAAAAGGTTTACTCCCAATGTTACCATTATTTATGATGGCGATGAAGCAGGAATTAAAGCTTCGCTTAGAGGAATTGATTTAATTTTAGAGCAGGGGTTAAATGTTAAAGTTTTACTGTTGCCCAACGGTGAAGACCCCGATTCTTTTGCTAAAACAAAAAGTTCTTCGGAATTTTTAGATTTTATCAGCGAAAATGAAGAAGATTTTATTACGTTTAAAACAAAACTTTTATCCAAAGACACAAAAAATGACCCTGTAAAAAAAGCCAACTTAATTACCGATGTAGTACGTTCGATTGCTGTAATTCCTGAAAATATTACCCGTACAGTATATATCAAAGAGTGTAGCAGGATTTTAGATATTGATGAGAAAGTACTCTACAGCGAGATTGGCAAAATCCGTAAAAGAAATATTGAAAAAGAATACAAGCGGCAAATTGTATCTCCGGAAAATCATTATAAAACCGCATCTCCTTCGGTTCCTTCTTTTGTGAGTGATATCTACTCCGAAGCACAAGAAAAAGAAATTATCCGATTGTTGTTGCATTACGGCAATCATACGCTTTATAGTTATCAGGAAACTAAATATGACGAACCACGACTTGTTTCTGTTGCTGAATATATTATTAATGAAATCCTTAATGATGATTTAGAATTTAAAAACCTTATCTACAAACAAATTTTTCAAGAATACCTTGAAGCTTTAAATCGTGAGGAAAAACTAGAAAACAAACATTTTATTTATCACCCTGACCCACAGATAAGTAAACTTGCCGCCGATTTATTAAGTAATTCATATACATTAAGTAAAATATTTAAAAAGGGTGGGATTTTAATCGAAACAGAAGAAATGAAATTAAAACGCCTTGTTCCTGAAACGATTATTTCATACAAACGGAAAATTTTAGAGATAGCCCAAAGTGACGTTTCCGAAAAGTTGAAACAAGCTCAGAATAATAAGCAAAACAATGAAGAATTGAGTAACCTACAAAAAGAATTTATGCAAATAACATCGGCTATTAATGAAATTTCCAAAGTGCGTGGGTGGGTTGTTTTTAAATAATTTATGCCTGATGTTTTTTTAATGTAAATGTTATTGCTGTTCCTTTTCCAGGAATACTGTCAATTGTAATAGTTCCTCCATTTTTTTCCACAAACTCTTTACACAATATTAATCCCAGCCCTGATCCCTTTTCATTCGAAAGTCCCGGAGTTGTATGGTGTTGGTCTATTCGGAAAAGTTTAGGTAAATCGTTAGGATCAATACCAATACCTGTATCTTTTACTGTAATGCTAATGGTATCATTAAATGATTTGGCTAATATTTCTATAGTCCCTTTATCAGGAGTAAATTTAACGGCATTAGATAAAAGATTTCTTACCACAGCCTTTATCATATCCTCATCAGCATAAGCAATGAAATGCTCTGGGAGTTCGGTAATTAATTTTATTTTTTTCTGATCAATTTTGCGTTTTATCAACTCAACATTTTCAATCACTACAAAATAAATATCAACAGGCTTTGGATTAAATATTATTTCGCCTGTTTGGCTTGATGACCAGTCAAGCAAATTCTCGAGTAAATTAAAAGTTGTTTGTGATAATCGATTTAATTGGGCTATAATATTTTTTGTTTGTTCCCTGTTGTAAGTATCGAAATCATTAAAAACCACATTTGTAGAAGAAACTAAAGTGCTAATGGGGTTACGTAAATCATGGGCAATAATTCTAAAAAATTTATTTTTGGTTGCATTGCTTACCGCTAATTTATCGCGTTGTTGTTCTATTTCTTTTTTCTGTTGAATAATTTCCTTTTCGGCCTGTTTTAACTTCGTAATATCCGAATCAATGGCAATAAGATTAATAGTTTTCCCATCTTTATCTACAACCGGTGTTAGTGTTGTTTGTGCCCAAAGCTCTTTCCCTTCTCTTGATTTTGTTTTAAATTCATAAACGATGGATTTACTTTCATTTATACAAGTATCTATCGCCTGCTTAATATTAGGGTTATCGCTACTCTGTTTTATGTTTTTATATTTTTCTTTTTTGTATTGTTCTAATGTATAACCATACATTTTTGTAAATGCATTGTTTACCCACTCAATATTACCGTCTTTATCGAAAATGCCAATAGCATTATCGGTTTCACTAGCTACTTTCGACAGTTTTAAAAGTTCAATATTGGCTTTTCTAAGTTGTATGGCCTGATTGGTGATCTCCCATTTTTGTTTTTCCAGCTCTTTATTTTTTTTGCTAATACGTTCGTTGGCATCTTTTAAATGTTCTGCCTGAACAAGAATTTCCTCTTTTTGCATTAATATTTCCTGAGTACGCTGAATCACAATCTTCTCCAGCTTATCTTTTTCCCTGATTAATCGATAAGTATAAAGCCGGACAATTCCAATGATTAAGATTATTCCAAAGATTATATACCCTAAAATAGCAGCAAAAGAGCGGTACCACGGAGGCAAAATTTTAAATTTAAACAATGCTGGTTCCGATTCTACGTTATAGATATTTTTTGCTTTTACATAAAAAACATAATCGCCTTCACGTAAATTAATATATTCTCTTTTCGTTTCTGTAGTCCATTCCGACCATTTCTTATCAAAACCTTTTAAAAAATAGCTGTATAAATTTTCTGATTCTTCATCATAGAAGGGAAACGCAAATTGAAAAGTTAATGAATTGTTCTCATAGTTTAAAACAGTCCCAATATCAATTGTTTTCGCGGGATTTATCCTGTTTACCTGAATAAGGGTGTCTTTTGGATTTTGGATTTTAGAAAAATTGGTACCATAATAAATTACCGAATCGATTGTGCTTACTTGGCGGATAATTGGCGAAGAAATATTAAAATAGTCTTTCGTAAAATTATTCCTGTAGCGAAATGTGCCATCGGTTGTTCCAAACCATATAGAAGAATCAGTAAAAGTAGTTACATAAAAAGGAGTAATGATTTTATCGTATAACTTATAAATTGAAAGCGTGTCGGAGCTACTCTCCTCTTGTACTGTATCTTGATCTGCAGTATTATTCTCTGATGGAAATATATCTTTTGCTAAAACGAAACTGTCGGTTGAACAATCATACGTAAAATATTTCATATCAGAAATAAAAAGTAACTGATTGTTGTAATGAGCCATTTCTATTGCCTTTGTAGAAGGCAACCCTTTACCTTCACCATGAAAAACTACCTGATGGGGTTTATGATCTTTACGAAAAGGATTTTTAATTTCGTAAAGCCCCTTATAATGGACACTTAACCACAGATTCCCCAGCGAGTCTTCTTCAACACTTCTTATTTGTTCGTTTATATCAAAAGGTTTTCCTAAGTTTATCCATTGTCCGTTAGCATAATCTAAAATTGCTACTCCATTTACTAAGCCCAACACCACTTTTGAAGGATCTTTATTATATTGATATATTTTAAGAATCCTTTGATAATTTGAAATCTGTTTGGAATAATTTTTCTTTATTTGAAAAAGCCCCCTACTTGTAGCTATAAGCAACAAAGCTTCATCTGAAGATGGGGATTCCAGGGTTTCTAATTTTTGCAAGATGTTTTCATCATTCTTTTTCAGATGGATATCGGGAATAAAGAAATATAAAAACCCCCAGGTTTGCTCAAAAGATCCCTTTACAGGATAAAAATGGTTAACTTCATAATCCTGGTTTATATCATTTTTGTTTTTTGAATAATAAATTCCTGATCCAGTAGCAATATAAGTATATTCATCTAAACTTGCCACATCTGTTATATTGCCAATAATTCCTAAATCCTCTGTCCAATATCGAAAAGGAGAAAAAATATCTACCCGGTTTATGCCATTATCTAAAGCCAACCACAAGGTTTCATTCGTATCAAAAAACAGATAATATATAGGGCTAATAATACCGGTTGATTCTTTATCAATAATATCAATTACCTTAAAATTAGCGTCAACCGTTAATACCGTTCCTTTTATGGTTGCCAAAGCAAAAAGCTGATCATTCATATTTATTCCATGATAAAGCGTATTCTCAATAAAATATTTATTCAGAGATCTTCCTGCATCAGAAATCTGAGAAATAGGCCTTATTTTTGCTTTTGTTTGGGTTTGATGATATAAATATAAACCATGCCTTCTGGTTCCAATCAGTAGTTTTTCACCTAAAGGGAGCATGGTGTGGATTTGCTTGTCGGCAAAGAATTCTCCTTTTTTGATAAGTTTAAGTGAGTTTCCCTCAAAAACCATTAGCCCTTTTCCAACTTCGTTAATATATAATCGATTATTTACGTTGAAACTCAGATAAAACCGCTCTTTAGATTTTTCCCAACAATCAATTTGTTGATTTTTTAATCTAAAAACAAACTTTTCAGTCAGAAAAAAAACCTCATCATCAATACAATAAGTGTTCCAAACATCACCAAAGTCAGAATGTTCTGGATTAATTAAATGAGTTAGGGATTTATATTGCAAGTGCCCTTGAATATCAGGAGTAAGTATGCCAATTTCATTGTATGCGCCAACAAAAATATTATTCTGTTTGTCAACTGCCAGGCTTCGAACATTCGATTGGTTATCAACATAAATGCTTTGCCACGAAACTCCATCATACTCAAGAATACAATTCGAATTACCAAAATACATTATGCCTCTTTGATCCTGTGTAATACACCAGTTTTGTGGACCGGCGTTATAGTCTTCTGGAGAATAATAATCAGATAAAACCAGTCCTTTTATCTGAGCTTTACCTTGTAAGGCTCCAATAATAAAAAAGAAAATAAAAATGAATTTATTCAGTTTCTTCATTGAGCCCCTTCACCTTTACTTATTTGATCTAATTTTTCAATAACAGAATCTTTATATTTTCTTCCAATGGGGAGTTCTGTATTGCCAATATCAATTCCAGAAAGGCTATAAGCATCAATCTTATTAATAGCTACAATAAACGAACGATGTATCCTTAAAAAATGCGAAGCCGAAAGAATAGACTCAAAATAGCTCAATGGTTGTTTTGTAACTACTGTCTTGCACACAGTAACTACTTTCACATAATCTTTAATGCTTTCGAGATATAAAATATTTTTAAGGTAAACTTTTACCATTTTTTTATTCTCTTTCAGGTATAAAAATTCTTTTTCATCAGAACGTCCTTTTTCTACCCCCTTTTTTTCAATAATCCGGTTAATGGATTTTAATAATCTTTCAAAAGAAATTGGTTTTAATAAAAAATCATCAACATTTAAATCAAAACCTTCAATGGCATAGTTTTTATTGGCTGTAATAAAAATTATTGAGGGAGGGTCAGAAAGTGTTTTTACAAAATCAACACCGGTTAATCCGGGCATTTCAACATCAAGAAAAATAAGGTCAACTTTGTTTTCTTTTAAAAATTCGAAAACAGGTAATGCACTGTCAAATCTTCCTACAACCTCTATATAAGGAATTTTCTTTAAAAATCCTTCAATAATTGTTATAGCTAATGGCTCATCATCAACCACAACACATCTCAAACTCATAAAAAGCTTATAATTAAGTGGTTAGATACCCAGTATTAATTTATTTAGCCAGCAATTTATAAATAATATTTCATAAAATTTCAACTTCGACAGAATATTTTTTATCAAATATCGATAAAAATTGTTTTTTGGGGGTAGATAATTGTCTTCTGTCGATAAACAAATACGAATTAAATAAAAGATTTTAAATTCGCAATTACATTCATATAAACACAACGATATAATTTTTTCATGATGCAAACATATTAATTTTTTAACCTGAAACTCACTCTAATTCGTTTGCAAAAAAAGGTGTTGATTCATATCGGCACCTTTTTTTTATTTAATTTTTTTTAAGATATCCACAATTAATCTTTTTCACTTTTTGCAAGTCATAATGTATTCGTACTT
>JAXHVS010000067.1:0-5349 GCA_034189025.1 Bacteroidota bacterium | reverse complement strand
AAAATAATATTTGATATTTCCACCCTAATATTAAACTGATCCCAAAAAAGCAGCCATCCGGGCTGCTTAATATTGTAAAAAATTGATGAACCGAAAGTTTAAATAGTCATAATCTCTTCTTCTTTAGCTTTCACTACTTGTTCTACTCTTTCGCTATATTTATCGGTTAGTTTTTGAATTTCGTCTTCAGCTTTTTTTGCTTCATCTTCAGAAAGCCCATCTTTCCCTAATTTTTTAATTTCTTCGTTTGCATCACGGCGAGCAGTACGTATACTAACACGAGCGCTTTCTTCTTCGTTGTGAACTTGCTTTACCAGCGCTTTTCTTCGCTCTTCGGTTAAAGCAGGAATGTTGATTCGAATCATCTCGCCATTGTTCATGGGAGTAAAACCCAGATTCGCATTTAATATGGCTCTTTCGATAGGCTCCACCATATTTTTTTCCCAGGGTTGAATGGCAATGGTTTTTGCATCTGGTGTACCAATATTGGCTACCTGATTTAAAGGGGTTGGACTGCCATAATATTCAACAACTACAGTATCAAGCATTCTGGGACTGGCTTTTCCGGCTCGTAACGTGGCTAATTCATTTTCCAAATGGTTAATCGCATTGCCCATTTTTTCTTTGGCTTCATCAATAACAAATTGAACTTCTTCGGTCATAATAAAAAATTTTAGGGTTTGGGTATATTTATCATCAATAGCAACAAATTTATAAAAAAATAGCAAACAGTGAAATGGTTACCCTAAAAATGAGTAAACCAAAAACCCTGAAATTTTTAAATGAATGAAGATAAAATGAAATAATTTCCTTTTTTATTATTTTTCATTTTGCTGTACCACCCTTACATGAATAACTTCTTGCCCTGCTTGATTTTTTGATTTTTTGATATCTATTTCAGCTTGTTGGAAAATGTTTTTTATTGTAGTTTTTATTTTTTCAATTTCGTTATCAGTTATTTTTTCTTCTCCGATTGATATATCCAGAGTAATATCAATATGTTTTATCTTTTTCTTGTTTTTTGCTGCGTTGTCTTTTTTTATCGTACAATCTTCAGTGGTTAAATTCTCTTTAATTACGATCATTCCGTTTAACGTTATTTTTTTAATCAGGTTAATAGGGATTAGATTCAAAGAATCGGGATGTATTACTTTTTGCATACCCTCTTTATCAATAAAGATAATTTTGCCCATATCTATCATTCCCAAAGAATCTAATAAAAGATTTTCAGTCTCACTCAATAATTTTTTTTCAATATGGATGCAGGTGTCTTTAGTGTGTTCATCCAGATTAATTGTTACCAGGATAATTTCTTTGTTTTCTTTTTGCTGTGCAAATAGCATAAACGGAATCAGTAAAAACAAGCTGATTAAAAGATTTAAATTTTTCATACGATAGTATTTTTGGTTATATAGCAAATATAGGGAACAGCGTTCTGATAAAGCGTTAAGGTTTACCCAAAATAATGTTAAAGATGTGTTAAAGTTTTTTTGCAAATTTTAATTATCTCTATCTTTGATAAGATTTGATAAACATGAAATTTTTTAACTCAGGTATTAAAAATTTTTACCACAGCCGGTTTGGACTCCATATACTGGTTGTTTTGATGAGTATTGCCCTTGTAGGAATAGGACTGGTACAGTGGTTGTGGATTGATAGTGCCGTTCAGGTAAGAGAAGCAGAGTATGACGAGAAAGTACAGGCTTCTATGGAAACAATAATCCGCAATTTGGAACGAAAACAGCAGGTTATTTTTATAAGCGAAAAGCTTGGTAAAACTACGATTGTAAATGCCGGAGCGGAAGATACCTCTGCAAAAAAGATGCCTGAATATTTTAGTTTGGGCACTGATAGTTCGCGGGTTGATTCTCAGTCTTATATTGATATGAATGCAACATTCCGGCAAAACTCTACGGTTGAATCTGATTTGCTATTGGCAGCGATTGATTATCCAGATGATAACCATATTATTAAAGGTGCGCTGGATTCTTTTTTCCTCGACACCAATAAACGAATAACCCATATAAAGATAAACAAAAAAGAGGATGTGTTTTCCAATATGATTTTAGAGTATGAATTCTGGAACGATCCGGTGGAGAAGCGTATTAATATTTCTTCGCTGGATGAAATTATTCAACGAGTATTGGCTGACAAATCGCTTGGAACGGATTATGCGTATGCTCTATGGAATCGTAAAAACGATAGTATTATTTACCACTCTCCGAATTATCGGGCTGATTATGTTGAGGAATCATACCTGGCCAATCTTTTTCCAGATGATTATTTTGCTAAAGATGATTTTTTGCTGCTTTATGTTCCCGGTAAGAGTAAAATTGTCCTCAGTTCTTTAAAGTATTTGCTTTTCGGGTCGGTTACTTTTACCTTAATCATTGTGGTGCTCTTTTTTATTACAGTAAATTTTGCATCAAAACAAAAGGAAATTTCCCGTATTAAAACGGATTTTATCAATAATATGACCCACGAATTTAAAACGCCTATTGCGACAATATCGCTGGCTGCCGATGCTATTAAAAATCCAAGGGTTATACAGGATATCCATCAAACCAAAAAGTTCTTAAAAATCATTAAGGAAGAAAATCAACGAATGAACAAGCAGGTGGAACGTATTTTACAAATTTCGTTACTGGAGAAAGAAAAAATGGAGTTTCATCCTGAGCCATCTGATATTAAAATTTTAACGGGCAGGGCTGTGCAAAATTTTGAGTTGATAGTAAAAGAAAAAAACGGAAGCCTTACATTTACATCAGATGAGTCAGAGCCAACAGCTAATGTGGATGAGATACATTTTTTAAATGTACTCCACAATTTACTGGATAATGCTATTAAATACTCTAAAGAGAAGCCATTTATCCTGGTGGAATTATTTACGGAAAATAAACAGGTGCATATTCTTGTAAAAGATAAAGGCATGGGTATCCGGAAGGAAAACCAACAAAACGTGTTTGATAAATTTTTTCGGGAAACAAGTGGTGATGTTCATGATATCAAAGGCTTTGGGCTGGGGCTTAGTTATGTAAAAAGCGTTGTTAAAGCATTTAATGGACAAGTTCGATTATCAAGTATTCCCGGCAAAGGCAGTACTTTTGAAATCATACTACCTGAAATGTTATAATACCATGGAACAAAAGAAAAAAATATTTTTGGTGGAAGATGACGAGAATTTTGGATCGGTTCTTCAATCCTATCTGGAGATTAATGATTACCAAACGGTTTGGTTTAAAGATGGATTAGAGGCTATGGAGAATTTTTTTAAAAACAATTATCATCTTTGTATTATCGATATAATGCTTCCGGGTGCTGATGGTTACAATGTGGCTAAAAAAATTAAGACTGTAGATCCGGAAGTTCCCATTATATTTTTGACGGCCAAAACGTTAAAAGAGGATGTTATTAAAGGCTATAAAACAGGCGCAGATGATTATATAACCAAACCTTTTGATTCAGAATTGCTACTTTATAAAATGGAGGCCATCCTAAAACGTAAAGACGGGTATGAGAAAAAAGCCACTACTTATACATTGGGATCTTTTATTTTTAATACCGAGATGAGAACACTTAAAAACAATGAAATATTGATAAAGCTCTCACCAAGAGAGAATGCTTTACTACAATTGTTGATAAAGCATAAAAATCAGATATTATCAAGGGATGAAGCACTGCTTAAAATATGGGGTGATAATGATTATTTTACCGCCCGGAGTATGGATGTTTATATAAGTAAGATCAGAAAATATCTAAAATCTGATCCAACCCTTGAAATTGAAAACATCCATAGTAGAGGGTTTATTTTATGGGTAAAAAAAAGTTAATATTAACAAACCAGCGTTCCTATTTTTTCGCCTTTTACTACTTTTAGTAAATTGCCACGTTTATTCATATCGAAAACATAAATGGGCAGCTTATTTTCTTTGCACATGGTAAAGGCCGTAAGGTCCATCACATTTAGTTCGCGCTGGATTACTTCGTTAAAAGAAATTTCTTCGAATTTAGTAGCTGTTTTGTCTTTCTCAGGGTCGGCTGTATATACTCCGTCAACGCGGGTGCCTTTTAAGATAATATCCGCGCCAATTTCAACAGCACGTAAAGCCGAGGCTGTATCGGTCGTAAAAAATGGATTTCCGGTTCCGCCGGAAAGAATGGCTACATGGCCGGCTTTTAGCTGCTCAACCACTTTGTCGCGATGGTAAAAATCTCCTACCGGCTCCATACGGATTGCTGTATAAACAAAAGATTTTACACCGATATTGGTTAATGATGATTGTAAGGCTAAGCTATTGATTACGGTTGCCAGCATTCCCATCTGATCACCTTTAACACGGTCGAAACCATTGGCTGCACCCGGCAGGCCACGGAAAATGTTTCCTCCGCCAATAACAAGGGCAACCTGAGCTCCGGCTTCAGTCAACTCTTTTATTTGTTCGGCATATTCGTTTAATCTTTTGGAATCAATTCCGTAACCGGTAGTTCCCATCAGGGATTCACCACTTAATTTTAGTAAGATTCGTTTGTATTTAAGCATAGCATAAAATTAGGTATCTTGTTAAAATGGATATACAAAGTAACATAAAAATTTTAATTCAGCGGAGTTGAAAAAAAATTGTTTCGTTGTATGTGTGAATTGTTGCACGCGTAAATTAATAAATTTCCAGCTAATTTCCCGGGCATTGATACTTGTATCTTGATCCTTTTATCTTGTGTAGTACATCATGTTTCCTATAAGCAGTAGGGTCTGCTGGTTTATATAAAGTATCAACTTTTGTTACTTTTTATGGGTCAGTTCATAATTCGGTTATTTATTCAATCATTAGTTTTTAAGGATATTTTTGTTAGAACTCTCCTTTTAAATCTTGTGGTCACCTGGTGATGATCAACAATCCCACTCTCATTTTGAATTTTCTACCTTACTTGTTATTAATTCCTATTTTGAGCGATATGAGTAAAACGAAATAGCGCTTTACTTAGGTATAATCCCGACTTAGAAATTGTTAGTTTTTACCGAATTGGTGGGGTGAAAATCTTACAATTTCTTTGTCGAGAGCGAAAATCGCTCAATTTGGGTATAAAAAACATTTTTTAAGTAATCAACTACACGGTAAAAAAAATATGTAGAGATGTTTAAAACTTTTTTATTGCATCTTTCGTAAAATAAGTTTATATAAATTGCTGATTAATAACTTTTTTATGATCTTTTAGGGTGAAATTTTCTAAAAAATTAAAGAATAAAATTTTATCAAAAAACATCCATGTTTTTTGTTAGCGTATTGATATTTAACTATTTTTATAAAGGTTACGGTATTATAGTGTATTTTTATAAACATTTTTTGAACA
>JAXHVS010000066.1:0-4157 GCA_034189025.1 Bacteroidota bacterium | reverse complement strand
ACTTCTTTTGCAATATCTATCGTGGCATCTTTCAATTCTGCTTCGGTGGCATTTGGATTATTGTACAGCCATTTCCAAACTTTCATATCTACCATCGATACACCCATAATTTCAAATACGGACCAATAAGTATCGAGTGTTTTTAGATATTCTTTATCAGGATTATCGTTGTTAATACCCAACAACTGTAAATCCCTGGACTGGAATATAAAAGCAAGGGCCTCGGTGAAAGCAGTATTTGGAACACCATTCATCATATAATAATCTACATCGTGTAATGAGATTGTTTGTTCTACATTGTGGCCAAACTCGTGTACCGCAATGTTATATCCTTTGTAATCCATTCCTTTTTCGCCAACTCTGGTTCGTAGGTGAGCATTTTCAGATTTCATTTGTGCCCCCCAGGCATGTCCTGAGCCACGTGCTGGATCAACAGTAACTTTCGAAGCGATAAAATCAGCTCTTTCTTTTGGCCATCCCAGTTTCATTAAGATGTTATCCAAATCTTCTTCCAACGCTTTTGCTGTGGGATATTTTTTTCGTGTAATTTTATTGAGTTCTTCTTCGGAAATAGAGCTGCGGGCTTTAAATCCATCATACCAGATATCAAAAGGTCTTAAATCGCGTCCCAGTCGTTTACTAATTAATTTACCCACTTCTTTGGCAACGGGAGAAGAAAGATACTCGTCAAATAATTTTTCTACTTCTGGTTGTGGAATTTCTTTACTTCCTGAAAAACTTCTTTTGATGAAAGTATTATACTCAGGATAATATTCATCGGTAGCTTTTAAAGCCTGAAAATTGTTTACAACTTGAAGATAACGGGTATTTGGTTCTTGTTCAAACGAAATTTCTTCTCCGTTTTGATACACTTTATTTTCGATTGGATTCCAGTCAAACTCGCCAGAATTTATCACTTTTTCAGGAATGGTCTGATTGATGATGTGTTTCATTACATCATAAATCATCTCTTGTTTTTCCAACCCATTTTCCTGATTGGCGTAGTTTGATTTTATTTCATCGCGCAAATTCCAGTGCGATAAAAGAACCATATCTTCAGGGAATAATGTTTCACCGTTATTATTTAACAGATGCCCCATATAAATATTGTAATCAGCAATATATATGTCAGCATTGGTGCTGGCTTTACTAATATTTTGTGATAATTTGGCGGGAACACGTGCGGTAAAAACATCACCTAACCGGGCATAAGCCCATTCTAAGCTTGACCAGGTTTTCCCCAGCTCATTTTTTTCATCCAGGCTATATGGAGGGAAATTTAGCGCAATAACAAAAGCAATTTTATTACCATAAAAGTCTTCGGCAAAATGAGCGCCCGGGCTATACGAAGCAAACATTGCATCAATTTTATGATAAGGTTCTAAATCAAGGTGCATATTTTCATTTAAATCCAGCACCATTTTATTTTGATGCCCCCAAAGCGATTCAAAGTTTTTTTCAATTTTTTTGAAAACAATTTTCTTTTCTTCTGCATCATCGATAAACTGTTCTAAACAAAAATTCTTAAATTCTTCGGGAGTACCATCAGAGGTACGCCATAACGAGGCTGCATGCTGAACGCCACGCTTAATCATCTCTTTATCTACGTTTGCATATTGGCCGATTAACGCCTTTTCGACCTCTGTAACGGCCTGCTCATTAATATTCTTTTTTTCTGTGCCTTCATCACTCGCACACTGGGTGAAAATGATAATTACAACAGAAAGTGTAATTACTAAACTTTTTTTAATCATGGTGTTATACTTTTTATGGTTTATGATAATTAACTAATTTTTAACAAAGTAAAAATAATATTTATCGGCTTTTGATAAAATAAATCTTTCAATTAATAATATTGATTTTTGTCATGAAAAGGCCAGTTAAAAGTATTTGAAAAATTAATTTTTCTTTTCATTTAATTTTTCGTGTTGTTTTTGAATATGTTCTTCGATTCGTTTTTTGGTGTTTTTGAGCCTTTCAATGGTTTTTTTGAGTTCTTCTTCTGTTTTATCCCCGGCATCTTTTAATTTCTCATTATGTTCCTCAATTTTTTCAGCTATCTCATCAAGATACTCTTTTTTCTTTTCTATGGCTTCGGCTTCGGTTGCTTTATCGAAAATGAGTTCTTCAGGCGATTTTTCTTCTTGTTCAGTTTCTTCTTTTTGTACAATAACTTTTGGGATAAAAGTATTTTCATCTACTCTTCGTTGATTCATAAATGTAGGCGATACAATTTCAATATTATTTTTATGAAGATGATCCATTACTTTACTGCGTAATAATGAAGTAGTGCTAAAAAATTTATTGGCATTTTCAAGGAAGCCATGAATTTTGTAGGATACGGAGAAATCACCTAGGTTTATTATATAAACATACGGATCGGTTAAACCTGTATCAAGAGCAGCTTCCTTTAAGCTTTTTTCAATTTTTGATTGAGGTACATCATATCCTAACGAAACGGTGATAGATATAACCGTATTTGATTTTCTGGTTAATTTTACCGGATAAGAGGCCATGTATAAATTAGGAATGGTAACAAAGTTGCTGTCTTCCATCTGAATCTCAGTATGAAAAATATTTTTTCTGGTAACACGCCCGGTTAAATCGCCAATATTGATTAAATCGCCCATACGGTACCTTTTCATCGAATTGTTCATTAATCCGGCCATCAAATTACCAAGAATAGTTGTAGAGCTTAAGGCTATTGCAGCACTTATAATAATACCCAAAAAGCTTAATAATTGTCCTTTTAGTTCTTTTTCTATGGGTAAGTTTAAAATAAAAGTTAATAATCCTGCTAAAATAATAAGCATTGTGATGGTCTGGCGGGTAACAATAAGCGAGTCTTTACTCTTTTTTATCCGATTGAAAATCCATCGGTTAGCAATCAATAATAAAACAATAATGATAATTACTATTAGAGGATATAAAACTGAAGAAAAAAGATTTAATAACTGATTCATAGTTTTCTTGTTTTTAATAATAGCCTGTAATTTAGCGAAATATACCGAAAAAGAAAATTCTTATTTAATTAAAATTAAAAAGAAATATCAATCGAAAGAATGATGCGGTTAAATAATTTACCGATGGGTACTAAAGGATTATAATCATAGATGTTTTGATACTTTGCAATTAATCCAAGATGTTCTGTAAAATTGTAAGTTATGCTGGCACTGCCTGCTAACCTGGGTGTTGTAAATATTTCATCGTACCTGCTTTGATGATAAATACTAAGGTCAAGGATAAAATTATAATCGGATTCATATTTTAGGCTGAGATAGCTTCCTAATTTAAACAGATATGAATATATATCGCTTGTTATTGCTGGTATCAGTAAAGTATCATCTACTCCTTCATAATTCCAGCGTTCGTGTTCATAAAATGTTCCAAGGCCTGCAAAAAGCCTTAAATTTTCTTTGTTTATGACAATATATCGTGCATAAATGCCTCCGGCATATTTAAATTCAAGGCCTCTGGCTTCTGACCAGTGAATCTGAGAAAAAGGTTCTATACTAAATTTTTGTTTTAATATTTTGATATATTCAACATAAAGATAGCCTCCGCTTAACAACACCTCTTTGCCATATTTTGATAATTCAATTTTATTGGCAAAGGTCAAAGCGTTCTTTTTGATTAGAAAAGTTATATCCGAGACATTTTCAAATTCAATTAAATCTTTTTTCTGACTTTCGAATTTAAAATCAGGAACAATACTGCCTTTAACTTTTTTAGCCGTATCGAGTATTACTGAAAAGCTTTCAGTATGAAGTATTTGGCCAAAAATATTTAATGTACCCACCCATAAAATAATAAACAAAATGAATAATGTCTTTCTCATTTTAATTCTTGTTGCATAAAACCTACAATAAAGATAAGCAAAATTTTAAGCAGGTGGCCTTTCTGTTAAATTTTTTCTTCATCAACCCATTTTGGCACATAGGGTGCTATATATTGTTCCATTTGTAATAAAAGAGAGTCAATATTATCATCAATAAGCAACATTTCCCGGTTTTTTTGTTTTAATAATCCTTTATCAACCATATTTTCCAGCAGAGAAATTAATGGGTCATAAAAGCCATCAATATTTAAAATACCTATTGGTTTTTTGTGTAGTCCTAATTGCGACCAGGTAAGCATTTCAAAAAGTTCTTCCATGG
>JAXHVS010000065.1:0-4577 GCA_034189025.1 Bacteroidota bacterium | reverse complement strand
TAGACAAAGAAAGACAAACTCCATTACCGGGAGTAAATCTAATTATTATAAATTCCCAACCACAGAGAGGTACCATAAGCGATGAAAACGGCTACTTCCGGTTCTATAATGTTCCTGTTGGCCGGATATCTTTACAAGCCAGCTTTGTAGGTTATCAAACAGTGATAATTGACAACATTTATTTAAACTCAGCCAAAGAAACTATTTTGAAAATTGAGTTGGAAGAGTCGGTAACTTCGATAGAAGAAGTAGTTGTAAAAGCACACAACCGTAAAGATCAACCCATTAATAAAATGGCAACCATAAGTGCCCGTTCTTTTACGGTAGAAGAAACGAGCCGTTATCCCGGTAGTTATGGAGACCCTGCACGAATGGCAGCTAACTATGCAGGTGTTATGTCGGTGCGCGACAATCGAAATGATATTATTATTCGCGGAAACTCATCAACCGGTTTGTTATGGCAGTTAGACGGAGTTGAGATTCCTAACCCAAACCATTTTGCTGCATCAGGTACTACAGGTGGGCCTATCACGATTTTAAATAATAATTTATTAACAAATTCCGATTTTTTAACCGGAGCTTTTCCCGCCGAATATGGAAATGCTCTTGCGGGGATCTTTGATCTTAGAATGAGAACCGGGAACAACGAAAAGAGAGAATATTGGGCTGAATTTGGATATAATGGATTAGAGTTTGGTGCCGAAGGGCCTTTCTCAAAAAATTCAAATGCTTCGTACTTGTTTACTTATCGATATTCATTGGTTGACCTTATTGACCTTTTAGGTGCGGAAGTAGAAACAACCAAATATCAAGATTTAACCTTAAAACTTAATTTCCCGACTAAAAAAGGCCGGTTGAGTTTTTTTGGGATAGGAGGTACAAGTTATATTGAAATGTTTGATTCCAACAATGATCGTGAAGATTGGAGCTTTAAAAGTTGGGGTGAAGATGTTAGCAATGGTTCAGATATTGGAGCTACAGCTCTTTCTTATTTACATTTTTTTAGCACCAATACCAGGCTACAAACTTCGATTTCAGCATACGGCTCCCATGTAAAAACACAGATTGATACTTTTAGTATAAACAACTTACAACCAAACCGATGGGCAGGAGAAAAATCTAAAGAAATAAAGTTAAGTTTAACCTCAGAATTAAACAGTAAAATAAGTGCTAAGAATACATTTAACGCTGGAATAAAGATAGATCGTTTTTTTATTAATCTGGCCGACAGCAGTATGGTTGGTGGACAATTCAGAGTAGATACTGATATAAACGACAATTTTAATTTGTATCAAGGTTTTGTTCAAATGAAACATAAATTTACCGATAATGTTGAACTATATTTGGGTGTGCATTCTCAATGGTTAGATTTAAACAATTCTTTTGCGATTGAACCTCGTTTTGGTTTTAACTGGAGTATTGATAATAAAAATACAATTACTTTTGGCTACGGGCTCCATAGCCAAACTCAGCTAAGAATGGTTTATTTTACGCAAACAGAATTAAATGATGGGTCAGTAGCATATACAAATAAAGATTTAGATTTCTCAAAAAGCAGTCAACTAATCCTGGGTTTCGACCATTTATTTAACAAAAATTTAAGGCTGAAATTTGAAACATATTATCAGTATTTATATGATATTCCCGTAAAACCTACTCACCCTCAATATTCTGTTTTAAATTTCGGAGCCGAATATTTTATCGAAAGAGTGGATAGCCTCACTAATGATGGAACAGGAAAAAATTATGGAATTGAACTTACCCTGGAGCGATTTTTAAAAAACAGATTTTATTATCTTATTACTGCTTCGCTTTACGAATCGAAATACAAAGGATACGATAGTATTGAACGAAATACTGCATTTAACGGTAATTTCGCAATTAATATTCTCGGAGGATATGAAATTCCTTTAAGAAAATATAATGCATTAACCATCGGGTTACGAACAACCTATTCAGGAGGAAGGCCTTATGTCCCATACGATGTAACAGAAACAGTTCTACAAGGTACAGAAGTGTTAAAATGGGAGCAAGCTTATTCAATTCGACAAAAAGACTATTTTAGATTAAGCCTGCGTATAGGATTTAAACGTAATAAACCTAAATTTAGTGTTGAATATAGCATGGATCTGCAATACCGAACCAATTATACAAGTATTTATGATCATCGGATTGACCCTTTAACAGGGAAAATATATCACAATGATGAGATGGGATTATATCCAATGGCTAATTGGAGAATACACTTTTAGATTCAAATCAATAAAAGAGTGTTTAAAATTATAAGAATTGATGAAAATTTTATTAATAAATACGCCTCGTTCTCCACATAATATGATTTTGCAATCAGCTCCTGATGAGGCAAAACATTTTATACACAAAAAACTTATTGGCCCTCCGTTGGGATTATTAACGGTTGCCAAAGCAGTTGAAGATGATTATGATGTAACCGTTTTTGATACCAAAGGGGAGTATGATTTACATCCCCACACAACTCCTCCCTTAGATGAGCTGGTTTTAAGTTTATTAAAAAAATACAAACCCGATATTGTAGGAACCACAACCATTGCCTCTGAATTTTATTATGCACTTGAAATATTGCAAACCACAAAATCATTTAATCCTGAAATATTAACGATAGCCGGAGGTTTACATACAACACTTTCGCCTATGGATTTTAATCATCCTGCTGTTGATATGATTTTACCCGGACAATCGGCCCATACCTTTCGAAAAGTAGTTGAAGCAAAAGAAAAAGGCTTAAATTACGATCATATTCCCAATGTGGTAATTAACAAAAATGGAATCCTAACCACTACTAACGCTAAAAAAGAAACGATTGATTCGGCCGGAAAAGATTTTTTAATGCCCAACAGAAATCATCTTGAAAGATGGAAAGAAACTTATAAAGTAGGGAACAATCCCTATCCATCTACATATCTTTTCACCTCGTTAGGTTGCCCCTACAAATGTACATTCTGCTCTATCTGGTGCCAGTATAACGGGAAATATTTACAAAGAGACGTAGAAAGTATTATCGAAGAATTAAAGCAAACCGATGATTATCCAGTAGTTCGTTTTGCCGATGCTAATACCATTGTCCACACAAAATTTATGCATCATCTGTTTGACAGAATTGAACAGGAAGGGATAAAAAAAACGTATGTAATGGATATTAGAACAGATACAGCAGTTCAAAACCCACAATTAATTGAGAAACTTGCAAAAAACGGACTTAAAGTAGTGATTTGCGGATTTGAATCGTTTCGTCAAGAAGAATTAAAAAAATACAATAAAAGTGCGGATGCACAATTAATTCATAAAGCCATCGATATTTTTCACCAAAACGGAGTGATGTTGCGAGGAAATTACGTGATCCCCAATGATTATGACGAATCTGACTTTGAAGCATTGTCAGAATACACCTCATCACACAAAGTAACCTATGCGGGATATACTATTTTAACTCCTATGCCAGGGACTCCCTATTATGAAGAGGTAAAAGATCAGATCATTGATTTTAATTTATCAAAATATAATTTTTTCAATAGCGTACTAAAAACCAAACTTCCACTGGAAAAGTTTTACGAAAATGTGGGAAAACTGTGGCTTATAAAAAAAGGAACTGATGTAATTTAAATATTTACCTTTTCTAAATCAATTTTTATATTTACATTCTCCTAATTTTTATTAACTTAGCTTAATACTAAAAAAGGAGGTGAATTATGAAAAGAAAATTTTCAATCATTAGCGTATTAACATTATTTTTTGTTCTTGCACTTAGTTTTAACGGATGGGCCAATAAAACTTCGGTAGAAATTATTGCTCCCGAAAAAGCAACGAAAGGCTCTGAGATTAACATTAAAATTGAAGTTAGTCACTTTGGAAACTCCAAAGGGCATTTTACCGACTGGGTAGTTGTAAAAATTAATGGCGAAGAGTATAAAACATGGGAATACGACAAAAACAATCTCCCTGAAGGATCAAACTTCACCCTAGAATTTACCATTACCGCTGAAGAAGATATGGAAATTGTAGCCGAGGGAAATTGTAACAAACACGGCTCCAAAGGAAAAGATAAAGTAAAAATAGTTGTTGAATAAATCTTACAATCTATGTTTTTAGGAATCAATATTATTTTATGGTTTGGAATTATTAACTTAATTCTAATTTTTTTCCAGCTTCTTAGTGGATTACACTGGATTAAAATAAAATACAAAACACATAAAGTGTTTGGTATTATTCTATTCTTTACTGCTTCAATTCATGGCATTTATGCTTTAATTATCAATTATATTTAATTATTAACCTTTAAAAACTCAAAATTATGAAATTACTAAGATTATTAATTGCAGGGATGCTTGTTTTTGGATTCACTGTAACCAAAGCGCAAAAAATTAACATTGTTGAAGGAGATTTAGGCTTTTTAAAAGGCGAGTCGGTAGTAAATCTTGAATATGATTACTCCGATATGAGTGTGGGCAAATTTGAACATGAGGCCGATTATATTGCCAAGAAAAAAGCTGAATATAACGAAAAAGAAGCAGGAAGAGGTGACAAATGGGAAGAAAGCTGGA
>JAXHVS010000064.1:0-9322 GCA_034189025.1 Bacteroidota bacterium | reverse complement strand
CAAAACACAAATGAAAAATTTTCCATACTTATAACACTGATTATAAACTATATGGAGTCTTTCGTATAATTTGGCTGTTTAATTTCTTATATTACATTTGTCACATTGAAAAAAGACATAACAATTAAACCCCACACAGCACGGTTATAATAGGCAAGGGAAGAGTCGTATTTTCCACATAACTTGTAAATGATTCCCATACTCTGGTAGGCATGAGCCAGTGAGATGGAATTACCGGTATCTGTTTTTTTAAGCAGTGCAATGGCTTGTTGGGTATGCCACAGGGCGCTGTATAAAATACCCTGCCTGCCATAAATTACACCATATGTATAGTGTTTCTTTGCTTTTTTCTCTAATACCAGGCTATCACGAACAAATGCAATTGCTGGTTGAATTAAAACCAGGCCTACCCAAAGAAAAAATATATGTAGCGAAATTTTTTTTAACATACCCGTTAAATTCTATCCTTATACACTAAAATTAAGGGAAAAAGTTTAATTTTCTTACAAATGTAACTTTCATATTTTTAGCAAGATAAAAAAAATAAATTAAAATAAATGAAAAAAAGTTGGAAAATGATGATCACAATTTGTCGTTTTTCGGAACATATAAGTGAGAGGGCTTTAAAAATTACAATTTAAAATTTTTTAAACTTAAATCAATAAAATTATGAAAACATTAAAAATCAATCAACCATTTCTCTAATCCGTTTAATGCAAATGCTTTAATCATGTTTAAAGGAGGGGGAGTACCTGATGATGATTATTGGCCTCCTATTGACGAAGAAGATGCTTAAACCCAAAACTAATCGTTGAAAATAGTTACCTGTAATTAAATAAATATCAACAATTAAAATTTTAAATTATGAACAAAAAATGCCTATCTATTTGGTTATCATTATTTTTTGTTGTCTTTGGACTATTATTATCTTCATGTGAAAAAGATAATTTATTAATTAATCCACAATCTAATCATGATTTAGAAATATTTAAACAAGAATTAATGGAAAAAATATCACAAAATGCTGATATTTCTGAAGAAATATCTTCGGCAATAGCCGTTAATTTTCTTGCTAAAAATAACAATAAAGAAAAAAATTTTTATCAGGTAAAATCTACAAAACAAATTAAAGATTATAATAATGATATTGCAATTTATGCTATTAATTTAGAACCCGAAGGTTTTGTATTAGTTTCATCTAATACAAAAAATATTCCGATAATTGCATATTCCGATGAAGGAATTTTCAAATTAACAGATACCTCTCCTGATGGATTAAAAAGTTGGTTAGCAGAAGCAATAATTATTAACAATAAACTTGAAGAATTGGAAAAACCATTAAAAGAAATAGAACATAATTGGTCTATTTTGCTGGATCAAAAAAGTTTTCCAGACCCGGGTGATGAAATTATAGTTTACAGCCATTCAGTTACTAATCAATACGGCCCTTTGTTACAGACGTTGTGGGATCAAGGTGCTCCATATAATGAGTTTACACCAAATAACTGGCCAACAGGTTGTGTTGCAGTTGCTACAGCTCAAGTAATGAGATACCATCAATGGCCAAATACTTTTAATTGGGTTATAATGCCCAATAATCCTCCAGCATGGAGTACCACCGTTGGAAGTTTTGAAATCGCTGAATTAATGGCTGACATTGGAGAAAAAGTAAATATGGATTATTCGGCAACTGGCTCAGGAGCACAGACAGCAGATGCCAAAAATACTTTAGTTAATGATTATCAATATTCTTCTCAAGCATATTATGCAAATTATAATTTTAACACTACAAAAAATGAGATTACCTCTAATCGCCCAGTAATAATGGATGGATATCATACAACTTATACAACCGGTTGGTGGCTTTGGCAAACAACCCATTACGAAGATGGCCATGCATGGGTTTGTGATGGATATAAACTACATTATGATGTTTATATTCATAATCCAGGTACTTATTATGAATATACAACGCAAGAAAACAGAAATGAATGGCTGCATATGAATTGGGGATGGGGAGGAGCTGGTAATGGATGGTTTATAAATAGCCATATCTATGTTTCAAATGTTTTCATTAATATTGATGGTGATTTAGTTAATCCTGATTTCAAATATAAAAGACGATGTATTTACAAAATCAAAAAATAAGAAAAATGAAAAATTTAATTTATTTAATAACAGTCATCATGGGATTATTTGCATGCGATAAAGATAAAAATGATGATGTCCACTTTTTTTTGGATACAAGCATTAGTCTAACAGTAATTAACGAAAATGGAATTGATTTGCTTAATCCTGAAAATCCAGATGCCTTTCTTGAAGAGAATATAAAAATCTATTATTTAATTAATGGTGAAATGGAAGAAGTTTTTGATTCTAATATGGATAATCCTAGGAACTTTAGTATTAATGAACCTGAAGTAACCGGAGATAAATATTGGATGGAATTGTCTCTCAATATTGCTTCTGATTCTACCGAATTGTATGGCACTACATATATTAAATGGAATGATATTGATACAGATACTATACAATGTGATTATAAATCTGGAAGTGAATATACTGTCATTACCAAAGTGTTGTTCAATAAAGAAATTGTGTGGGAAGGTGATGGATTAAACGGAAGATACTTTGAAATAGTAAAATAAACACACCTTGAACTAAAAGTAACACGCAATATAGCAAAAAGCTGGTAAAATGCAAGTTTGAAGCCGGGTAATTCCGTTCCAAACTTATCACAAATTGATGATGAATAGTTCGTATTCCGGTTCATGCTATATTGCCATCCGATAGAAGTAAAATAGTAAAAAAAAACAGATGTTGAACTAAAAAAATATTCGAATGAAGACTAATATGGAAATAATAGACAAATATCTTAATGGCGAGATGAACGATCAGGAATTGAAACGTTTTGAACATTTGTTGTCTTCTGATGTAGAGGTTCAGGAGGAGCTGGAGCTTCATCAGGCAATAGGTGACGCCATTATGGAAGATGATATCATGAGTTTTCGCGACACCATGCAAATGATATATGCCGAAGACAAGAAGGTAAAACGGCAACCTGCCGGTTTTTCCCGAAAAAAACTATTCTATGCCGCTGCAACCATTGCCCTTTTACTGGCAATCGGTGGTATTGTAAAACAATTAACGCAGCCTGATTACGATAACCATCAAATTTTTGATAAATTTTATCAACCCTACGAGGTAACCGTTACTTACCGGTCGGGGAATACCGAAACAGACCGGATGCTGCTTAACGCCCTCCAAAAGTATGAAGACGGAAACTACGAACAGGCATTGGTGCTTTTTGAGCAACTGCTCGAAAAAAGAAAAGATGATATGTCCATTAACCTCTATTCCGGAATTTCATACATGGAGGTGGCAAAATATCAAAAAGCAACCCAATCTTTTCAAACCATTATTACCGATAACAACAACCTTTTTATTGAACAGGCTGAGTGGTATTTAGCCATGTGTTATTTAAAAACTGAAGATAATAAAAAGGCCAAAGAGCTGTTAGATGAACTCATTAAAAAAGAGAGTTATTATAAGGAGATGGCGGAAAAAATTAAAGATGAATTGTATCAATAATTCAATTTAAGTAATCATAAAATGCTTACAAGCCTTATGAAAAAATCTCATGTAAAAGAAATAACTATTGACATGGATACCTCCGAAAGAATTAGCTTCCTTTCGCATATATCTCATGGCATACGAACACCCTTAAATTCAATCATGGGATTTTCGAAATTAATGGCCCAAAGGCATCTGAATGAAGATAAGCAGCAAGATTATATCAAAGAAATTTTGAAGGGGAGTGAACTATTACTTCAGTTTGTCGAGAATGTTATCGATCTTTCTCAATTTCAAGCTGAAAATTATTCTTTAAAAATTGAGAAATATATTATTAGTGATGAGCTAAAAGCTTTTGCCAAAGAATTTAATGCACAAAAAAAGGAGTATCTAATTGAAGATATTACTTTGTATTTCCCAGAGGAAGATGAATATAGCCAGGAATTTTTTATCACCGACATTTTTTTGTTTAAAAAAGCGGTTTTGCGTTTAATTAACCTGGTAAATACTAAGTTTAAAACAACAGAGTATGAATTAAAGTATAAAATTTTGGCAGATGAATGGATTCATTTTTTTGTTACTCCCTTAAAAAAAACAAAACAGGCTAACACTATAGCATCTATAGATGAATTTGATATAGGGTTAAATGGCAACTCCTTTGATTATTTTAATTTCCAGGTGTTGAAAAAATCTGTTGAAGTATTACATGGTAAATTTTTACTTGATACGTTTAACCACGGATTTTCATTTAAAATACCAATTGATATCCGGGAATTTAATCATAAAAATATTTTTAAAAACCAATAAAGATGGACACCAATTCTATATACATGCCAACTGAAAAAGGGAAAATGGGTATTAATGCGCAACACATCATTTATGTTGAGGCAGTAAAAAATTTTTCCCGGATTATTTTAAATAATAATGAATCGCTGAATCTATTATTAACCATTGATGAGGTTGAACATTTATTGTTCGGCCAGGGTTTCTTCAGGTTTAATTACAAATACCTGGTTAATCTCCGGTATGTACAAATGATTTTTACCCGCGATGCCTCAAAAGTCATTCTTGAAAACGGAAAAGAGATTTTTGTAAGCCAAAGCCGCAAAGATGATCTTTTTGAAAGCCTTAAAAAAGTTTTTGATTTACAGGAGAGTATTTAATATGTTTTTTTATAGAGTTTATACAAATAGTTAAAAAAGTTTGTTGTTGTTTAAGTTTGTATTGATTTCAAAGCAATCATCCTTCGGGTAAATAATATTACCCGGAGGATTTGCTAATGGTGCAAATCTGTAACCTAAAAACCCAAAATAATGAACCCCGATAAAACACTCATTTTAACCGATAAAAAGAAAAACGAATTAAGCCGGAAAAGCCTGACAGAAATTGTTTATTTCGAAACGGCGGGATGCTGTACCCATGTTTTTTGCTGCAAGGGTAATAAATATATGCTGGAAAAAAGAATTAGCCAGGTTGAAGAAAAACTACCCGGAGAAGATTTTTTTAGAATACATAATTCGTGGATTATAAATGTTGCTTATGTTAAAAGGGTTAATATAAGTAAACGAAAAGTTATTCTATCAACTGATTATAATCAGATCACATTATATATTGCACACCGCAGATTAAAAAGTTTTTTAGATTTTATGCATCGCAGGTTTAATATTCTGGAATAATAGATAATTAAAATATCTTTTTTAATCATATCCATCATTGCCATTAATAATGTATTGTTTATAAATGTTGTGATATAATGGATCACCGGCTTCCAGCCGGTTTGTAGTGAAATTGACGATGAAAAAAAGGCGGTTTATTTTTAACATGTTGTATAACATAAAACCGTTCGTCAAAAAATACGGTACGAAAAGTGCGAAATTTGATACGAAAAAAATATTTCTCCCATTTTTAGAGGCTTTCCCGGGTTTGCAAATACGAGGGTTTTTTTTACTTTTATTTTTAAAACGAGCTCGTAGGCGGAAACCGAAAAGCCTTAAGCTAATATTTTTATTGGCCAGAGTAGGTATTAACAATTAAAAAAAAAATAATATTATGAAAAAAGTATTTTTTATTTTCTTGTCAGTTGTTTTATTTACAATTGGATGCGAAAAAGAAACATTAAAAAGTGATAAACTAGAATTAAAACAAATAGAATTAGAAAAACCTGAATTATCAGAGTTATCTGAATTATCAGAGTTAGAACTTATATAACTTAAAGTTGAAGAATTAGGTATTAAGGATTTGTATAATATAGAGACAGTTATACATAATCCTAATAATATTTATGAGTCTTTTGGTATATTACACAATTACGGTTTAGATATGATAACTAAAAAAATGGAAGGCATAAACTTAACAGACTTTAGTAAAGAAGTATTATGCAACAAATTATACGAATTTAGTAGAGAAATAAATCTTGAAATACCAAAAGGTTTATTAGAAAAAATGCCCTTTGAAAAACCATTTGAAGAAAGTGATATCTTAAGTGAAACGAGTTTAAATAGTTTAGTTACTGATGGTTTTTTGAATAATAAAGAAAAGAATTTTATTGTAAAGTTAAGAACAGTTGCAGAACAATCTATATCATTAAAAGAATTTCAAAATAATGTGATAAGTATTGAAAATGGTGTGTTAGCAGATAATAGTTTAACAAAAGATGAAAAGGAAAAATTTCTAATAACATGCGGCATTTCTAGATATAGCGCAGCTTATTGGGAGTCTCAAAATCTAAATTCTAGTAAACCACTTTGGCTTGATGCTTTATTTTTTGCAATTTCAGATGCTATGGGAGGTATGATAGGATTATTTATCGGAGGACCTATAGGATTGATATTTGGATCTATAGGCCTTTCTTATGTTTGTGCATATGTATTAACACTTTAAAAAATGTTTAATATTATGAATAAGCTCATACTAATTACTATATTTGGTTTAATCAGTTTTATTTCAGTTTCGCAAGAAATTGAAAGAAATGTTTCAGTAAGCTCTACGTTATACTTATCAACTATAAGTAAAGGTAATTTATATGAATCCTTAGAGTCAAACTCTACAGGAGCATTTACTTTTGATATTAACATACCTATTAAACAAAAGCTTGAATTAAAAACAGGATTAGGGTATAATTATAAATTTGGAGATGCATATTTGCCAAATGTTAATGATGTAAGAGTTTCTGAAGATTTTCTGAGGATACCGTTGAATTTGAATTATTTTTTCCCTGCTACAACTAGTGACAGTCCCCAATTTTATACTGGCTTAGGGGCCTATTTGGATATTTTAGTGTCGATGAAATATCAATTTAAAGATGAAAGGACTATGCCAATTAATTTCACAGATTCATATGGATTGGGTAGTTATTACAAGTTAGGGGTCATGTATAAATTTGGATTCAAATTTTCATTAACTGAAAAACTTTTTCTTGATTTTGGATTTGATGTAGGATATGATATTAAAGATTTATTTATTAATCCAGACGATAATCCTAGCTACTATTATACATCATATGGATTTTACTTTTCTTTAGGAATGTATTAATTTATATAAGTATATTACAATTGGAGTTCTATTAGTAAAAGAAAGCCTGCCTGCCCGCAAGGCAGGGAAATCAAGCAAAAGA
The DNA here is from genome assembly GCA_034189025.1 of Bacteroidota bacterium. Taxonomy (GTDB): domain Bacteria; phylum Bacteroidota; class Bacteroidia; order Bacteroidales; family UBA12077; genus UBA12077. The sequence continues at coordinate 2,136 of JAXHVS010000064.1, read as the reverse complement.
GATTTACAGTATGTCATTTTTGTATGAAAAGTTAGAATATATTCATAATAATCCGGTTCATGATTTAATAGTAGAAAAACCAGAAGATTATTTATATAGTACTGCCAGGAATTATGCAGGATTAGATAGCTTTTTAGATGTATTTGTACTTGATCATAAGTCATTAATTCAGCATTGGAAATAGGCACGGACAGTATGTCTGCGGCAGCCAGAGTTATAAATGTTGTAGATATAATGGATCACCGGCTTCCAGCCGGTTTGTGGTGAAATTGACGATGAAAAAAAGGCGGTTTATTTTTAATATGTTGTATAACATAAAACCGTTCGTCAAAAAATATGGTACGAAAAGTGCGAAATTTGATACGAAAAAAAATATTTCTCCCATTTTTAGAGGCTTTCCCGGGTTTGTATATACGAGAGTTTGTTTTTACTTTTAATTTCAAATCGAGCTCGTAGGCGGAAACCGAAAAGCCTAAAAGAGAGTAGGGGAATTTTAAATAAAATGAATTATGAAAAAGAAAAGATTTAACAAAAAATTAAACTTAAACAAAGAGACTATTTCAAACTTAAATAATGACGAGATGTCAAACATTAAGGGAGGGTCATCTTGGATTTGTGTAGCAGCTACTGTTGCACAGATTTTCGTTGAAGGTCATGAAAATAGTTATTGGGCATGTAACTTGACCCACGGTGGAGATGAAGCAGAACCTATGAATAGTTTGGAACAAGGATGTACTACTAATTACAATGCATAATAAATTTTTTTTTGAGAGATAATTTAAAATTCTTATTTTTAAATTATCTCTTCCATTAAAGTTATTAGCTATGAAAATATTTCTTCTGTTAAGCATTCTTTTTGTCATTACTGAATGTAGTTTTGATAGTGAGATTAATAAGGATATTATAAATAGTTTTTCAGAAGAAGAATTGTTCTATTTCTATCAATTAGCGTTCGAACGGGAGTTTCAGAGCACAAATCATAAATTGTGTTTATGGACTCGAAATGTTAGCATGGAACTTATTGGTGAGCACACCTGCGAGGATAGCGCTGAAGTTGCAAGGATTAAAACGGAGCTAAACGAGCTTATTGACCCTATAGAGTTAAATATTGTCAAAAACAACGGAAATTTAAAAATTTACTATGTTGATCATAATTACTTTAATTCACTCTTTCCTATTACATTGAATACAAGAGGTTATTTTGCAGTTAAATGGAATAGGTTCTTTCCCAGGGGTATTATTTTTGTTGATAAAAATCAGAGTTTATTAAAAAGAAGACATATCGTAAGAGAAGAAATAACCCAGGCTCTCGGATTAATGAACGACTCCCAGTTATATAAGAAAAGTGTTTTTTATCAGGGGAATTCAAATATTACAGAATATACGGAAATAGATAAACAAATGATCAGGTTGTTGTATAATTATAAATTACCATATTATTACCATGCTTATAACTTTCGAAATAATTATATAGTTTTAAAAAAAAATAATTAATGAAAAATAATAGCGGTATAGTAATTGGATCAATTGGAGCAACTTTGACTATTATTGGGATTGTTATTTTTATCATATATAAAAGTTTATTTCTTTCTATCATAGGTATGGTTGTAATGGCTGCAGGAGATTTTATCAATAGAAGAATTAAAAATAGGAAACGATAGGTATTGGATTACAATTATGTTTTTTATTAAAATAATGTCCCAATAAAAATTTGAATACGAAAATGCCAAAAAAACATAAGAAAAATCCGCTAGCGCCTGCCTGACGCCCTCAGGCAGGAATGCTGTCGGGGCGACAATCAATGAAAATCAAAAACTTATAAAAGAGCTATGTTATGTTTTAAAAAAGAAATCATGAGCGTAACATTTAAGCTGGTTTTTCTAATATAATCTTTTGATCAATAGCATAAAAAATATAATTTTGATTTATGTCGGACAAATATAAAATAAGAAACAAAGATAAGTCATTAATTCAGCATTGGAAATAGGCACGGACAGTATGTCCGCGGCAGCCAGAGTTTTATATGCTATCTCAAAAAAATTAAAAGATAATGAACTGAAAAAAAATGTTCTTGATACCATAAATAATATAAGTTCTCAATTTTTAAACGGAAAGAAATTAAAAAGTGGTGATGAT
>JAXHVS010000063.1:0-3440 GCA_034189025.1 Bacteroidota bacterium | reverse complement strand
TGGTTCTTAACGATTCCCAGTTAAATTCCTTTGGTATTTTAATATCACGTTTATAAGGTGGTTTGGAATATTCATCGGCCATTTTTAAAAACAACAGATAGGTAAGTTGGGTAACATAATCACCATAACTTACTCCATCATCACGCAGTGTATGACAGTAATTCCAGACTTTTTGTATAATTTGTTGTGTCATGTTTTCAAGATAAAAGTAAAAAGTTTAAAGATACATGTTTAGCTTTTCTGTTGCTTATTCATGCAACACTTTTTGTATTTTTTCCCGCTACCACAAGGACAAGGGTCGTTTCGCCCAATTTTAGGTTCTTCGCGTACATATGTTTCTTCATTCCTGTGCAAGGAACCAAATGTTTTGTTATACTTTTCTTTGTTGTATGAATACCAATTATTTACAATATAATCATACATTTCAAAGATTGATTTTTCATCTCTTTTCCAGTACTCAATTTCGTGTATTCCAAAATCTTCTTTTACTTCATCTAATGGACCACAAACACCCTGTCCAACAAAACCTTTTTCATAAAGTTTTTCAATTAAAGGGATTATTTCTTTAAAATCGGCTTCCATTATATCACATATCATCAAGCCGATTAATTCAGAATCAACTAAATTTTCTTTTTCAGTGGTTAAATACTCATTAAGAACACTTTCAAACCAGGGTAAAACTAGGCCTCTTTTTTCAGGATGATGATAATAATACTGAATGACAGCAGTTGAAATTTCGCTTTTTGCAAAGGTATAAATACCTGGTTCAAGCATAAACTCTTTTAAAGCATCCAGCTTACCTTCTGCTAATTGATATAAAGGCAACCATAAGGTATCTGTTATAAAATCGCCATACCAGAAGTTAATAAATTCGTCACCCTGCCTAAATGTTTCTAAAATATCATCCAACGCTTCAGAAGCCTTTAATTCACCCAGCAAAAACGCTGCATGTATAGGAAAGGTGATATCTTTTACATTAATATTTCCCTCATTATTCAACGCTTTAAAATATTCAAAACGGCAAATCGAATCGTTTAAAACTTTTTTCAGGTCGCTAATAATTAACTCACGGGGCAAACCTAAGATTTCTTTTAATATGTCGTGATTGATTTCAACATCGTTTTGATAAAGTTCATTGATTAAAAAATTCTCAAATTCTGGTGTTTTATCGGTCTGTACCGATTTATTGTACTTCGTAAGCTCAGAACTAATTCGTGTTTTTTCTTCTTCAAGGAATTCCTGGTGCCCTTCTTGCATCCGGGCAATCATAAGTGCCTGAAATGCTGTTTCCGTTTCCCTGTGATCGGGAGCCAACTCCTCTAATAACTCAAACCTCGATTCGGCTGCTTCCAAATTGCCGATTGCTGAAAAATACAAAACCGCTAATTTATTAAACGAAACTACTTCTAAAATATGGAAAATATCCCGCTCTGGATATAACGCTTTAATTTCTAACAAATCACCTAAAAGTTCAGGAATTTTTTCGTACTGCTCATTTAAATAATATTCGTATGCTTTATTTAATAATCCAAACAAATAATTAGGATGCTCTTTGATAATCCAGTTATTCACTTCAAAACTTTTTTCTGTTTTACCACTATTCATGTAAGCTACCGACAAAAAATTTTTTAGCTGCGGAACATCCGGGTATTGTTCTATTTTATGGATTAAATAATCGATATTTTTTTTGCCGCCCTTCAGGGCTTTATTATGCAAAGATTCCATTTGCCCTGACAACTCGGGCGTAATTCCTGATTCTTTATTTAAAAGTTCAGGATCATCAGTTAACTTGTAACCGAAATATTCAAAAGTTTCTTCTATATTTTCTTCCATTTTGTTTAATTAAATTTTATCGGGCATCGAATATACAAAATCTAAATGATTTGATTTTTCATGTAAGATACCCAGATATCGATTGATATCATCTTCATACTCAATTTTATAATCTTCATGTAACTTTTTATTTACCAGGTTAATTAGCCGGTTTACAGTACTAGCCAATTTCGAATCAAAAACGGTAAAACAAGTTCCCAGATGTTGCGAATAATCATCAAAAACTTCCTTTAATATTATGTTTAATAAATCGGCTTCGCCTTTTTTATCTTTTGTTAGCTCTTTATAATAATTTACATGCTTTATTGCTTTACCAACAGACGATGCAATTTGTCTGTAGAGATTACCACTGTAAGATGACATCAGGGCAATCAAAGCCTTTTTTTGGTTTCTTCAAAAAATTCCCGTTTGGCATTTTCATCATTTAGATAATTTAAAGTAATATAATAGTAAAAATCTTTGCTTTTTTTAGCATAGTTAATCACTATCGAATATAAATTATCTGAATTGAAATGTTTAACATTTTCTTTAAAATCGGTTGATAATTTAGGCATAGTGTTTGTTTTTAAATTTCATCATTTATTCTGCTCCAGCGAATAATTAAATCCCTTGTTTCATCGCTAAAACCTTTTAAGTCGTCTATTGAAATTACCTTATCGGCTAACTGCAAAGCTATAATATTTAAATATTTCGAACCACTCATGTTATCGTACCGAAAAGCTATGTGTTTATCATATTCGGTAAGGGTTTTATAAAGTTTATGATATGTTTCCCTGTGATCGGTTGCATCGGGATTCCAGTTATCCAGAATTTTCTTAATCCGAAGTATTCCGGTTTTGTATTCAATTTGCAAACCCTTTTCGATGATTTCGCGGGCAATTTTCTTCTCTTTTTTTGATAACTGGTGCATAACAATAACTAATTATTTATCTATCCAATTAAAAAGGTATTGTTCATCATAATCAACTTCAAATTTATTAAGAAGCTTAAGATACTCCTCTTTAAAGGATGATTTTTTGTGATGTATTTCCTGATTCTTAATATATTTAATAACATTATCGATACCTGACTTTGAATAGGAAAAAGCACCATAGCCTAACTGCCAGCTAAAATGTCCTGTTATCCAGCGTTTCTCATTAATAAATTTTGATGTATTTGCCTTTATATCTCTTACAAGATCAGGCAATGGCTGCGAAGGTTTATATCCAATAAAAATATGAACGTGATCGGGCATAAAATTTATAGCAAGCAATTTATGATTACGCTTTTGAATAATACCTGTGGTATATTGATGCAACTCTTCTTTATGTTTTTTGGGAATAATACTTTCCCTGTTTTTTACCGTAAAAACAATATGGATATATAACTGAGTGTAGGTGTTTGCCATTTTTATTACAAAATTTTATGTAAAATTACTAATAAAACCAGATGATACAAAGAGAAAAAAGAAAGCTACTAAGTAGCATACTGTTTGTAACAAAGGTACTTAAAAATAAGAACTATGCAGTGGCGGGCATAGAACAGATCGCTCCTTCGGAGCTCTATCTGTAATCTTTACTGCTGATTACAAACAGAAACCTCCTACGGAGCTAACCCTACATTCATGG
>JAXHVS010000062.1:0-21708 GCA_034189025.1 Bacteroidota bacterium | reverse complement strand
CAAGAAAACACGAAAAACCACAATTTTTTCTTTTTTTCTGTTGTTATGTGAAAAAAAATAAATATTTTTGCAGGTCTTAAAATGAATATAATAGAAGAATAATAAAATAAATTGTAAAAAGTATGAGCTATTTAACAGCAGAGAAAAAGCAGGAACTATTTAAGGAATTTGGGAAGTCTGAAACAAATACCGGTTCAACCGAAGGACAGATTGCTCTTTTTACGCATCGCATTACTCATTTAACCAGTCATCTAAAAACCAATAAAAAGGATTACAGTACACAACGCGCACTGGTACGATTGGTAGGTAAAAGACGACGGCTATTGGATTACCTTAAGGCTAAAGACATTGAACGTTATCGAGAGCTGATTAAAGAACTTAACCTCCGAAAATAAAAAGGATGAAGGCAATTTTAGATTGCCTTTTTTCTTATTTATATTATAGATTATAGTAGAATTAATTTTTAATAGAAAATATATGAATAATTTAATTTCAAAAACAATCGATCTGGGTGGCGATAGAACAATTACCATTGAAACAGGTAAGCTGGCCAAGCAAGCAGACGGATCGGTTGTTGTAAAAATGGGGCGCACCATGCTTCTGGCAACCGTTGTGTCGGCCAAAGAAGCAAAAGAAGATGTTGATTTTATGCCCCTTTCAGTAGAATACCGTGAAAAATTTGCTTCATTTGGACGCTTCCCCGGCGGATTTTTAAAACGAGAGGCCAGGCCTTCCGATTACGAAATTTTGGTTTCAAGATTAATCGACCGTGCTCTACGGCCACTGTTCCCGGAAGATTATCATGCCGATACCTTTGTTACCGTAAATCTTATTTCGGCCGATAAAGACGTTATGCCGGATGCATTAGCAGGGCTTGCAGCTTCGGCTGCATTATGTATTTCTGATATCCCGTTCCACGGGCCTATTTCAGAAGTGCGTGTTGCAAGAGTTGACGGACATTATATGATAAACCCGACTTTTGATGAGTTGGAAAGAGCCGATATCGACATAATGGTAGCCGCTACCCTCGACAATGTGATGATGGTTGAAGGAGAAATGGATGAAGTTTCTGAAGCAGAAATGTTAGAAGCCATTAAGTTTGCTCACGAAGCCATAAAGATGCAATGCCTGGCACAAATTGAACTGGCAAAAGAAATAAACAAAGAAAAACGGGTTTACGAACACGAAACCAATGACGAAGCACTTCGTGAACGAATAAAGAAAGAACTTTATGACGAAGTGTACAAAGCAGCAAAAAATCATAAAGAGAAACACGGCCGAAGCGAAGCTTTTGAAAAAATAAAAAACTCATTTACCGAAAAGTTGCAAGCAGAAAATGAAGAAGAGGAGGTAAACGAAACGCATATTTCAAGATATTTTCATGAGGTGCAAAAAGAAGCCGTTCGAAATCTGATTCTGGACGAAGGTATTCGTTTGGATGGGCGAAAGACCGATGAAATAAGGCCTATCTGGTGCGAGATAGATTACCTGCCCGCAGCACATGGATCAGCAGTATTTACCCGTGGCGAAACTCAGTCGCTTACTACGGTAACTTTAGGAACCAAGCTCGATGAGAAAGTTATCGATCAGGTGTTGGTACAAGGAACTGAAAAATTTGTATTGCATTATAATTTTCCTCCATTTTCAACTGGCGATGCCAGGCCAGTACGTGGTTTAAGCCGACGCGAAGTTGGACATGGAAATCTTGCCCTTAGAGCCTTAAAAGGAATGATTCCGGATGGTGAGGAAAACCCATATGCTATACGTGTAGTATCCGATATTTTAGAGTCTAATGGCTCATCATCAATGGCTACCGTGTGTGCCGGAACACTATCATTAATGGATGCCGGTATAAAAATTAAAAAACCAGTTTCAGGCATTGCCATGGGATTAATTACCGATAAAGAATCCGGTAAATACGCTGTACTATCCGATATACTAGGAGATGAAGACCACTTAGGCGATATGGATTTTAAAGTTACCGGAACCAGGGATGGAATAACGGCGTGCCAAATGGATATCAAGATTGAAGGCTTATCTTACGAAATCCTTACCAAAGCTTTGGAACAGGCAAAAGAAGGAAGAATGCATATTTTAAACAAAATGCTTGAAACCATAGCTGAACCCAGAGCCGAGTTGAAACCTCATACGCCAAGAATAGTACAAATATCTATTCCTAAAGATATGATTGGTGCAGTGATTGGCCCGGGAGGGAAAGTAATTCAAGATATTCAGGAAAAAACAAACTCTACCATTACTATTACTGAAGAAGGTGGATTTGGTGTTGTGGATATTTTTTCTGAAAACCAGGAAGATATTGAAGCTGCTCTTGCTAAGATTAAAGGAATTATTGAAGTTCCCGAAGCTGGAAAAGAGTATGTTGGAACGGTAAAATCTATTATGCCTTATGGTGCATTTGTAGAAATATTGCCCGGTAAAGAGGGATTACTTCATATTTCGGAAATTGAATGGCGAAGACTGGAAAAAGTAGATGAAGTACTTAAAGAAGGTGATGAAGTAAAAGTTAAGCTTTTAGATATTGATCCCAAAAATGGGAAGTTAAAACTTTCAAGAAAAGTTCTTTTACCTAAACCCGAGCGTAACAAAGAGTAGTATTAAGCTTATTAATAATTTTCATTAGGGCAGTGGATTTCCACTGCCCTTTTTTGTAATTATTTTGTTTGTGGATTAAAATTGTATTTTAGCCACAATTTATAATTTTGAAAACTTTTAATTCTTTTTTAAATTTACAAGATAGATATTATCTTATTTTATGCTCGAATAATGTACATTTATTAAATGTAAAAAATAAAATAAAAAAATATGAAAAGAATAAATCTACTTATTTTACTGATTGTACTAATAGGATTTACCCAATGTAATCAATCGCCTGTAAAATACCCCGAAACAAAAAAAGTAGATCAGGTTGACACTTATTTTGGAACACAGGTTGAAGATCCATACCGTTGGCTCGAAGACGATAATTCGCCAGAAACAGAAGAATGGGTAAAAGCACAAAATAAAGTTACCTTCGATTATTTAGAGCAAATTCCTTTTAGAGAAAAAATAAAAAATCGCCTTACCCAGTTGTGGGATTATGAAACAATGGGCGCTCCTTTTAAAAAAGGAAATAAATATTTCTTTTTTAAAAATGAAGGATTGCAAAATCAGGCTGTTTTGTATATGCAAGAATCAGTATTAGAGGATGAACCACAAGTATTAATTGACCCCAATAAATTTTCAGAAGATGGTACTATTGCTTTGGGTGGAATATCTATTTCTAACGATGCTAAATATATAGCATACCAGCTTTCCGAAGGAGGATCCGACTGGAATACTATTCACGTTAGAAATATTGAAACAGGCCAAGATCTTAAAGATCAAATTTCCTGGATTAAATTCTCAAACATTGCATGGTATAAAGATGGTTTCTTTTATAGTAAATATGATGCCCCAAAAAAAGAAGAAAAACTTTCGGGAGTGAATAAATATCATAAAATATGCTATCATAAATTAGGCACCTCATCTGAAAAAGATAAGGTAATTTTTGAAAATAAAGAATTTCCTTTACGAAATTATAGCGCCGATGTATCATGCGATGAAAAATATCTATTTGTCTATGAAACCGAATCGACCAGTGGGAATAATCTTTATGTAAAAAACTTACAAAAAAATGATGATTTTGTAAAACTTACTACAGGTTTTAATTACGATTATCGTGTGCTCGACCACGTAGATGATAACTTAATTGTAATTACAAACTTTAATGCTCCCAAATATAAACTTGTTAAAATTAATGTAAATTCACTGGATGTAGGAAACTGGATAGATATTATTTCCGAAAAAAAAGATGTACTCAATGGCTGTTATTTAGCTGATGGAAATATTATCGCTTCATATATTCAGGATGCACACGCTAAACTCGAAGTGTATAATTTAAAAGGAGATTATTTAAAGGATATAGAACTTCCTGCATTAGGTGCTGTTTATGGTATTAATAGCGAAATTAATGATAAAGAGGTGTTTTATAGTTTTCGCTCATTTACCTTTCCTCCTACTATATATAGATATGATATGGATGAAGCAATAGCAAAAACATGGTTTGAACCTGAAATAGATTTTGACCCATCAGCATATGAAACCAAACAGGTATTTTATACCAGTAAAGATGGAATAAAAGTACCCATGTTTATTGTGCATAAAAAAGGATTAAAATTAAATGGCAAAAATCCAACATTACTTTATGCATATGGAGGTTTTAATGCAAGCCTTTTACCTTCATTTAGTGTAAATCGCTTAATATGGCTCGAGAATAATGGAGTGTTTGCTATGGCAAATATACGTGGTGGTGGTGAATATGGTGAAAACTGGCACAAAGCAGGCATGCGTTTGAATAAACAAAATGTATTTGATGATTTTATTGCAGCATCAGAATATCTAATCGATAATAATTATACTTCTCCCAGGAAATTAGCTATTAGAGGTGGCTCTAATGGAGGTTTATTGATTGGTGCTGTAATTAATCAGCGCCCTGATTTATATGCTGTTGCATTTCCCGAAGTTGGCGTGATGGATATGTTACGCTATCATAAATTTACCATCGGATGGGCTTGGGCCGAAGAATATGGATCAAGTGAAGATTCTATTCATTTTGAAAATTTATATAACTATTCACCTATCCATAATATAAGTAATGATAAAGATTACCCTGCTGTTATGGTAATTACTGCCGATCATGACGATAGAGTGGTCCCGGCACATTCGTTTAAATATATTGCAACATTACAAGAAAAATATAAAGGTAAAAATCCGGTACTAATCCGAATTCAAACCAAAGCCGGACATGGTGCTGGAAAACCAACCAGCGTTAGGATTGAAGAAACAGCTGATAAATGGGCATTTGCATTTTATAATATGGATGTTAAACCTATTTACTAAAAATTGTTTATAAAAAAGGTGAAGAATTTTTTTTTAAGCTGCTTCAAAAATTATCTTTGAGGCAGCTTTTTTAATTTTTATAAAAAATCGCAGTGGATTTAAATTATCTTGTCATTGAAGGAAATATTGGTGCAGGCAAGACAACCCTTGCCAAAATGATTGCCGAAGAATATAATGCTAAATTGATCTTAGAGCAATTTGCCGATAATCCTTTTTTACCTAAATTTTATAACGATCCTGATCGTTACTCATTCCCACTCGAACTGTCTTTTTTAGCTGAAAGATATCAACAACTAAATCGTGACTTAACCTCAAGAGATCTTTTTAAACCCTTTAATGTTGCCGATTATTATTTTATGAAATCGTTGATATTTGCAAAAGCTACCTTAAAACAAGACGAATACAATTTATATCGTCAAATATTTAATATCATTTATCAATCAATCCCTAAACCAGATCTTTATGTTTATTTACATGTTGATATTAAAAAACTTTTAGAAAATATTTTTAAACGAGGACGAGATTATGAAAAAGGAATTTCTGAAGAATATTTAAAAAATTTACAGAAAGGATATTTCGACTTCTTTAGGCAGCAAAACGATATGAGTTTTTTGATTATTGACACTAGTAATGTTGATTTTGTTGATAATCAGGATGATTATAAAAAAATAAAAGCGTTGATTTTTCAGGAGAAATATGACCTGGGAATTCATAGAATTGTTATTTAAAGCCTTATATGATATATAATTTGCAGCTATTTATTTTTTTTTTATGTAAAACATTATTAAGTTTGTATTTCAATGTGAAAATAAAATAGTAAATTTTAAAACAAATAATTAATCAGACTATGAAAAGAATCAACTATTTAGCATCTTTCTTATTCGCTGCATTTATATTAAGCAGTTGTGGCGGATTAGATAAAATGAAAGAAGAAGCTTCAGATCTTCAGTACAATGTTACGCCTAAAGTACTTGAAATGCATGCAAACACAGTAAAGTACGAAATCACAGGAGATGTTCCTGCTGAGTGGTTCAACAAAAAAGCAATTGTTGAATTTACCCCTGTTTATAAATATGACGGTGGTGAAGAAGTTTTAGAATCTAAAACTTACCAGGGCGAAAGCGTAGAGGCTAACAATAAAGTAATACCTTACGAAACAGGCGGGCCTGTTGAATTTGCTGGTGAGTTTGAATACAACGAAGCAATGCGTAAAGGCCAGCTCGAAATGAGAGCTGTTGCTACTATCAAGGACAATAACCTTGAATTACCTGCATTAAAATTGGCTGATGGAATTATTTCTACTCCATTACTAGTTAAGGTAGATCCAAAACCAATTATGGCATCAGACAAATTTGAACGTGTAGTTACCGAAAAACAAATGGCTGACATTCACTATGTTATTCAACGTTCTAATATCAGAGGATCTGAATTAACTTCAGAGGATATCAAAGAACTTGAGAAATTTGTTAAAGAAGCAAATGAGAAAGAAAATAAAGAGTTTAAAAAAATTGAGATATCTGCTTATGCTTCTCCTGATGGGCCAGAAAAATTAAACGAAAGATTATCCGTTGAAAGAAAAAAATCTGCGGATAACTATTTAGCTAAAGTTATTGACAAAGCTAAAGTTAAAGATAAAGATGCTGAGGCTCTTTATAATATGAAATCTACAGCAGAAGACTGGGATGGATTTAAAGAATTAGTTGAAAATTCTACGATCGAAGATAAAGACCTTATCCTTCGTGTTCTTTCAATGTATTCTGATCCAGCCGTTCGTGAAAAAGAAATTAAAAATATGTCAGCTACCTTTGAGGTATTAGCAGAAGATGTTTTACCAAAACTAAGAAGATCAGAAATTACTGTAAATGTTGAGAAAATTGGTTTCTCTGATGAGCAGCTTCTTGATTTTGCTGTAAGTAATCCTGACACATTAAATATTGAAGAATTACTATATGCAGCGAAATTAACCGAAGATCTTGAAGGTAAAGCTAATATTTATAAAACCATTATTGAAAAGCACGAAGGTTGTTATAGAGCACATAATAACTTAGGTTTTGTTTATATTAAACAAGGTAATTTAGCTGATGCAAAAGCTTCTTTAGAAAAAGCCAATGAGCTTAAAGAAGGTGATGCTATTGTTAACAACAATTTAGGTGTTATTGCTCTTAAAGAAGGCGATAAAGAAACTGCTGAACAGTATTTCTTAAATGCTACTGATGCTGGTACAGCAGTTGATTACAACCTTGGAATTATTAAAATTATGGATGGTGAATACGAAGCTGCCATTAATTACTTCCAGGATCACAAATCATTCAATTCTGCTTTAGCAATGTTATTAGCAGGTAAAAACGACTCTGCTCTTAAGACTATTGACGCAGTAGAAGATGATGATGCAATGAATGATTATTTAAAAGCTGTTATTGCTGCCCGAATCGGTGACGAAGGTACCGTATTAAACAGTTTGAAAACTGCTATCGAAAAAGATCCTGAATTAATTGAGTTAGCAAAAACTGACTTAGAATTTAGAACATATTTCGAAAATGAAGTATTTAAATCAATGATTCAATAAATTTTTGATTTTTCAAAATAGTAAAAGAGCTGTATCGATCGATACAGCTCTTTTTATTTAATATTTAAGGTTCTTAAAGAACTCCCATAAAACAATTCCAGCACTAACCGAAATATTAAACGAGTGTTTGGTGCCAAATTGTGGAATTTCAATACAATAATCACTTAGGTTAACCACTTCTTGCTGTACACCTTTTACTTCGTTTCCAAAGATAACAGCATATTTTTTTTCAGCTTTAATTGTAAAGTTTTGTAGCTCAATAGCATTTTCGGTTTGCTCTATCGAGACCATTGTAAAACCCGATTTTTTGAGTCTTTTGATGGCTTCGGATGTTTCTTCAATATACTCCCAATCTACAGATTCAGTAGCACCTAATGCAGTTTTCTGAATATCCTTATGAGGAGGTTTAGCCGTAATTCCACAAAGGATGATTTTTTCGATTAAAAATGCATCCGAAGTCCTAAAAACACTGCCTATGTTATTTAGACTTCTTATATTATCAAGTATGACAATAATTGGCGTTTTTGGGGCATTCTTAAATTCTTCGATATTTAAACGTTGTAATTCACTATTTTTTAATTTTCTCATGTTTAATTTGAAAATATTTTATTAGGTAAAATTGGTTAAATGTATAAAAAATGAATAATTTCGTAAGCATTATAATAAAAAAGTAATAGTAAAACTATGAATATTCACGAGTATCAAGCAAAAAGCATATTAAAACAATTTGGTGTAGCTGTTCCTGAAGGAATAGTAGTTGATCAACCCGAAAAAGCTATTGATGCAGCACGTATTATAAAAGAAAAAACCGGAATGGAAACGTGGGCGGTAAAAGCCCAAATTCATGCTGGTGGCCGTGGAAAAGGTGGCGGTGTTAAAATAGCAAAATCTTACGATGAGGTTAAAAAATTTGCCGATGATATTATTGGAATGAATTTAGTTACTCATCAAACCGGGCCCGAAGGAAAAAAAGTGAATAAGATACTTATTGAGCAAGGAATTTATTATCCCGGAGAGAGTAAAATTAAAGAGTTTTATATGAGTGTTTTATTAAATCGTGATACCGGACGAAATATAATTATGTATTCTACCGAAGGTGGAATGGATATTGAAACCGTAGCAGAAAAAACACCTGAGTTAATTTTTAAAGAAGAGATAGATCCCAAAGTTGGTATTCAGCCTTACCAGGCGCGTAAAATTGCTTTTAATTTGGGTTTAAGCGGAAAAGCGTTTAAAGAAATGGTAAAGTTTGTTATTTCACTTTATACTGCTTTTGAAAAAAGCGACTCATCATTATTTGAAATAAATCCGGTTTTTAAAACCTCCGATGACCGTATTTTTGCTGCCGATGCCAAAGTAAATTTAGACGATAATGCTTTATTCCGCCATCCCGACTATCAGGAGATGCGTGATACAACAGAAGAAGATCCTGCTGAGCTGGAAGCCGGAAAATATAACCTTAATTTTATTAAATTAGATGGTAATGTTGGTTGTATGGTTAACGGCGCAGGATTGGCTATGGCTACGATGGATATTATAAAACTTGCAGGCGGCGACCCTGCTAACTTTTTGGATGTAGGTGGCTCGGCCAATGCCGAAACAGTTGAGGCCGGTTTTAGGATCATATTAAAAGACCCTAATGTGAAAGCTATCTTAATCAATATTTTTGGAGGCATTGTTCGGTGCGATCGTGTTGCCCAGGGAGTTGTTGATGCTTATAAAGCTATTGGATCAATTAATGTTCCGGTAATTGTGCGTTTACAAGGTACAAATGCCGAAGAAGGAAAGAAATTGATAGATGACTCAGGATTAAAAGTTTATTCAGCAATAACCTTACAAGAAGCTGCCGATAAAGTGAAAGAACTGGTTTAAATATGATATAAAAGAAGAGGAGAGGCTGCCAAAAAAGGATCGAAGACGTCATTGCGAAAGTAATGAAGAAATCTGTTTAAGTTGATTATTAGGAGAATGCTTGGTCTTAACTCCTCGCAAAGACGAAAAAATCACTTTTTCTTTTTGGACAGCTCCTTTTTTATAAATTTTACCATTTTACAGCTTTTCGTCGGATAGGCATTGTCATACATCTTGCACCACCACCACCACGTGGTAATTCAGAACCTTCCAGGGCAACAACATATTTTTTATAATTCTTTATATCAATTTTACCTTTAATAATATCGTTGGCTTTAAGTATCTCAAATCCATTGTTACTCATCTCTTCCATGGTATAAGCATTTCTTTCATAACCAATTACTTTACCTGGGCCTACAGCAAAGAAATTAGCTCCGCTATGCCATTGTTCACGTTCTTGAATCCATGGGTCTTTTTTACCGCCACAATATACAGGTTTTAAGTCCATGCCTAAATCTTTTAATGATTTTAGCATATTCTCTTCTTCTTTGATAGAAGTAACTTTGCCATTTTCAATTTTTATATGAATCGTTTGAAAACGATTCGTTTGCAATATCAATGGTTCATAAACCATACAAGCATCCTTGTCGAGGAATGTAAATACCATATCGAGGTGAATAAATGACTCTGGCTTATATGGCAACTCCTGTACAATAATGTGCCTGTTTTTTTCTTTTTGTGCTAACAGCCGTTCAAGAATAAAGTCTATTCCTTGCGAAGTGGTTCTTGTTCCTGTACCAATACATAAAATATCATCACGTGCCACTAAAACATCGCCACCTTCAATGGAAGTCTGTCCAGAGAAATGTTTACTTTCGGTTGGATTAACGGTTTTGGTTGAAAAAAGCTCATGGTAATCAAAAATAGCTTCCATAATTAACGATTCTCTTTCACGAACCTGGTTAGCCATTCGTCCGATTAATACATCATCCAGGACAGCCATTGCAGCATCTCGCGTAAAAAAGAAATTGTGTAAAGGGCGAAGAGAATATCTCTCTTTACTTAAGTAACGGGTAAGTGTGTTTTTTTCTTCTATAACCCCTTCAATTAATTGGGAAGATAGGTCTTCTGGATTTTGTGACTGCAAATGTTTTATGATAGAACACTTTTCCTCGTTGGCACATATTTTTTGCAGGAGATTTTCTTTTACCTTTTCATTTTCTAAGATATCGGCTAAAAGGTCTTTTATCTGAAATGTTTTGGTTAGTTTGCTTAATACCCCACTCAGTTGTGCATATTCTTTTTGTGCTACCGAAAGATTAAGAATATCACTATATAAAGCTCTTTCGGCATTCTTGGGTGTCATGTTTTCAACTTCTTTTCCTGGTGTATGAAGCAGCACTCCTTCTAATTCGCCAATTTCTGAACGAACATTAATATTAATTTTACCAGTCATTTTTGAAATATTTTAGATAAATTCTGAATAGAGCGTGTAAAATTATAAATACTTATTCAATTTTAAGGTATAAGTAGCTGAATTATTTATTAATTGTAAAAGGTTAAAGAATAATTGCTATTAAAAAAGGGACAAGTATAGTTAATACAATGCCCGAAAACACAGAAATAATGGCATAATCAGAACCAATATATTTAGTTATTATGGGTAATGTTGTATCCATTGCTGTAGCACCGCCTGAGGATATAGGAGCTAGCTTTCCAAAGTAACGGGCAAATAATGGTGTAAAAAGTAACGTGATAATTTCTCGGGTTATATTTGATAATAGTGCAATTACACCCAACGTGTCGCTGGCAACTTCTGAAATTAATACACTCGATAAACTGTAGTATCCAAAACCGGATACTATAGCTAATGATTCAATCATATTCAATTGATTTTGTAACAGGGCAAAAACCGATACTCCAATATACGTTCCTGTAATTACTGATATGGGAACGAGTAAAATCTTAAAATTTATTTTTTTGATTACCTGTAATGATTTTTTGTTACTTCCAACTCCTATACCCACAAGAAACATTAAAAGATACAGCGCATAAAGGCTGTAATCATTTTCGAGTAAATGATCTGGCAGTAGTTGATATATACCAGCTAACAGTCCCAGGATGAAAAAAAGTAAAATAATCAAGCTACCTTTCATTTTTCCCTCCTTTATTTTTAAAAAACAGATGATAGGTAATCCAGGCAGTTAAGATACTCCCGGCAACTGCAAATAAGGTAATTACGATGGATAGATAGCCAATTTTATCGAAATTGGATAAAATTTTATCATCTGTACCTACTGCTAATCCTAGTAAGAATAATAAAAGATAAATGGCCCAATTTGTTATTTCCGATATCCATTTTAAAAAAGTGGTTTTGTGATGAAAAATCCATCCAACGATTATGCCTGATGTCATGAGTATAAGTACGGAAATCATAAGTTTCTGTTTGATTTAAATGATAGTATATGTAAAGTAACAGCCAATGCAATAATTATTAGTAAAATTTTAACCCAAAAATGAGAAACAGCAAAAATTATGGTAAGTAAAATAGTTATCCATAATAAAGATATAGCGTAAATTTTTGTTTTTTTAGGAATTGTTTTGTGTTGAATATAATTTTGCAAATGTACTCCCAGGTATTTATGATTCATTAACCAATGATATAATCTTTTTGAACTGCGCAAAAATAATGCTGCTGATAAAAGTAGGAAAGGGGTTGTGGGTAAAAGTGGTAAAAAAATTCCTAATACACCAAGTCCTAGCGAAATAATCCCTATTATTATTAAAATAAATTTTAAAATTTTGTTTTCTGTTTGTTTTATTTCCTTAACCAATAGTTGTAAATGTTTATTTAGATGTTGAGAAATGCAAAAATAAAAATACAAATGACGAATAAAAATAAAAACGATAACCTGTTCTGCTAAAATATATTTTATACGGTATGTTTTTTGATTAAAGAATAGGTAGATTCTTTTTAGATTTTTATTTTATTGTAGAATATTTTGTTTTATTTAAAGATTTGCCTTACAACAAATCTTTATTTTAATCGTATTATGAATAGAAATTAAAAGGGAATGAGATTTTTTAGAATAATTCAATGGAGTATTATTTTTCTTCTTTTTTCTGATTTTGTTTATGCTCAAAATCAGGTAGATGCTGATACAATTGTTGTAACAAAAACAGTTATTGATAATGGGGATACCATTCCCAATGTTGTGTTAGGAGAAGTAATTATTTTCCCTGAAAAGAAATTTAAAAACCGTTATCAAGCCTGGAGGTACCGAAAATTGGTGAGAGATTTAAAAAGAGTGTATCCCTATGCTAAACTTGCGAAGAAAAAGCTGGACCAAATGGAAAAGGAGTTTTTGGAATTGGAGACCGAAAAAGAACGCAAAAGATATGTAAAAACCATTGAAAAACAATTGATGGATGAATTTGGGGATGAGTTAAAAAAGTTAACCATAACACAAGGGCGGTTGCTTTTAAAATTAATCGATCGCGAAACCGGAAGCACATCCTATGTTCTGCTCCAGGAATTACGAGGTAATTTTTCTGCATTTTTTTGGCAGGCTATTGCTCGCCTATTTGGGTCTGATTTAAAATCAGAATACGACCCACAGGGTGAGGATCGAATGATAGAACGAATTGTTTTGCTTATTGAACACAATCAAATTTAATCATCTATATTGAGTATCTAAACGTATTTATTATAGTATTTAATAAAACTTATGAATAGTTGAATAAAAAAACAGAGCTGTTTTAATTTTTTGACTCAGCCCTGTTTTTGTATTATTTATAAAGATAATATTAAATCATTTCCACTATTTTTTTTACTATATTATTCGCTCCATCTCCAATCTGTCCTATGTTAGCATCCAACATGTAGCAAGGTGTAGTTACAATTTTATTTTTTTCGTCCACAATTATTTCACCATGCGTGGTGTCTTTATGTTTAGCGCCCATTTCATTTATTGCCTTGGCAGTATCTTTATCCTGGCCTATAGTTACTTCAATGTCGCCTAATACTTTTGCAATTAAAACAGGAGAAATGCATAAAGCGCCTATAGGTTTTTTCCTTTCGTGCATTGATCGGATAGCCTTTTCAACATCAAGGTTTACCTTACAATTTGTGCCATCAAAAGCAAATGTGCAAAGATTTTTGGCTACTCCAAATCCCCCGGGAAAAATTATTGCATCAAAATCACCTGCATTGAAGTTTTTTAAATCATTAATTTTTCCGCGGGCAATTCGTGCAGCTTCGATAAGTACATTTCTTTTTTCTTTCATTTCATCACCGGTTAGGTGATTAATTACATGGTGTTGGTCAATATTTGGAGCAAAAATTTCGTAATTGGCTCCATTTTTTACAATTGAGTATAGGGTAAGCGTTGCCTCATGTATTTCCGACCCATCTAAAACACCATTTCCTGCTAATACAACTGCTATTTTTTTCATAACATTAAATTTTTATAAATTTAAAAATTTGATTTATTCAACTATAACGAACAATTGTAAATATAACGTTATTTTCATAAGATTTCAAGTTTATAAATGATGAGACGAACCTTTATTGCAGTAAAAATACCTGTTTCGAAACAAACTGCCGAACAAATTAAAAATATAAAAGATGAATTGCAGGATGAGAACATTAAGTGGGTAGAAATTTTTAATATACATATTACTCTTTTTTTTGTGGGTGATACCGACGAGGAGATGATTCAAAGTATATCTTCTAATCTTAACAATTTATTATATTCGAAAGAATCATTTATATTAAAAGGAAAGGGTATTGGGGTGTTTAAAAATTTACAAAATCCTCGTGTATTGTGGATGGGTATTGAGGAGTCAGAATATTTGCAACATTTAAAATTAACGATTGACCAGATGATGAAAAAATTGGGTTTTGAAATCGAAACCCGAAAATTTAAACCACACCTTACTTTGGGAAGAATTAAATTTGTTAATGATAAAAGAAAATTTAAAAATGTATTAGATTGCTATAAAGAATTCTATTTTCAAGATTTTAAAATTAATAAGGTGATTTTTTATGAGAGTAAGTTAACGCCGAGTGGGCCTGTTTATAAAGTAATTAAGCAAATTCATTTACATTAAATATTTCCTCCTCTAAAGATGGTTAAAAGGGTATAGATTATTATTTTAAAATCTACATACAATGACATGTTTTCGATATAAAGAATATCGTATTTTAATCGTTTTACCATTTGATCTACATCTTCGGCATATCCATATTTTACTTGCCCCCACGAGGTAATTCCTGGCTTTACTTTTTGCAGATGTAAGTAATGTGGTGCTATCTTTACAATTCTATCAATATAATATTTTCTTTCGGGCCTGGGGCCTACAATTGACATATCGCCTTTTAAAACATTCCAAAAATTGGGTAGTTCGTCCAATTTTGTTTTTCGTAAGAATCTACCAAACGGGGTAATACGGCTATCGTTTTTAGAAGATAGCTCGGGGCCATTTTTTTCTGCATCAACATACATTGATCGAAACTTATAAAGTGTAAATGGTTTTCCAAATCTACCAATGCGTTCGTGGCTATAAATTATGGGCCCTTTCGATGTTGCTTTTATGCCCATGGCAAGAAATAAAAACAGTGGCGAAAATATAATTAAAACTATTAAAGATAATATAATATCAAAAGCTTGTTTGGCATGCTCTTGCCAGGTAGGCATGAGGTTATGTGAGATTTGAATGATTGGGGTACCTAAAATATGCGACATTTTTACTTTGCCCATTAAAATGTCATACATGCTTGGAATGGCTTTAATTACTACTTTTTTATGATCTAAGTAGTTGATTATTTTCTCAATCTCTTTATGTTCTTTTGTTTCTAGGGCAATAATTACTTCTTCAATTGCATATTTATCAATTATTTGATCAATATTTTTTAAATGCCCAAGATTTGGTAAATATTTTGCAATCAAGTAACTATTTTTTTCTTCAAGAGAAATAAAGCCAACAAATTTATTCCCAACCGATTGTTTTTGATTTTCTATTTTTTGATAAATATCTATTGCTTTTTTATTACTCCCTATAATGATTGTATTAAAGCCAATCTTCCGGGTGTGAATTTTATGATTTGTAATAGATGTTATTATTAATCGTGGAATATAAGTGATGAAAAAATGGATTGCTGTAAGCGCTGAAAATAATTTGTAATAGTGCTTATAGTGTGCAATCTGATCGTCAAGAAGAAGAATAAAAAAAATAAAAATCGAACCTGTAATTGTGATGGCAAAGGTTTGCCAAATTTCTTTTAACCTTGATTTTCGGTAAATATCTTTATAATATCCGCTAAGGTAATATAAAAAAATCCATAACAATGGGATTAAAATAATGCCAATATAATATCGGTTAGTAAATTCAAGGGGTATGTCAAATCCAAATATTTCAGTTTCGATAACCTTTTTCCGATAAATATAAAATAAGGTCCAGCTTAAAGTAGCCGAAAGAAAATCGAAAAAAAGATACTTAATCGTTTGTAAACGTTTATTCATTTATTTTTGAAAAGAGGCTAATAGTAAGTATTTAAAATAACGCAAATAAAATCATTTTGTTGTAAATAGAAAAATGAACGTTACAAAATTATGAATAGAAAGTTGTTGTAATTTTTAGAAATAAGTGTTAATTATATATTTTTTGTATAATTAGTTGGGTTGCTTTTATATCTTCTAGAATTGGTGGAGATTCTGAAAGGTTAAGCGTTTTTATCTTTTTCGATTGTTCAATAAAATTTTCCATTTCCGATTTAAAAGCATCAATTTGTTTTAATTTTAGCTCTTTTCTTTCGGTGTGCCCTTGTGTAAAAGTATTTTTGTAAGCAGAATGTTTGGTAAAATTAATTTCGAAAAAGTCGCTTATTTCATAAATTTCAATATTTTTGTCGTTCTCTTGTGCTAAGTTGTTTAATTTTATTTTAGCAACAGATCCATTGTCAAACTCTAATAAAATAAAAACAAAGCTTAATAAATTAGGTTCTATCTCAACAGGAGTCGTAGTTATTTTTTTAATTCCGGATTGTATACAAGCAGAAACAACTCTTATAGCTTCATATGTTTCATAAAAATAATTTTGTTTTCTTAAAAAATGATTAAATAGATATTCTATTTCTATAATTTTAGAAGAGGTAATTTCTTCTGCAATTAATTTTAATTCAGGAGTAAATAAAATGGTTTCTTTAATTACTAATTGTACTCGAGCTTCGAATGCTAATTTGTAAAGTTGTTTTATCTCTTCAATCGATAACTCAGAAATATTTTCAATAAAAAGGTGGCAAGAGTTTTTCAGTGCTTGAATAGCAAAATCAATATTCGGCTTTAAAGAGTTGGCGAAATATATTGCATCAACATCCATAAAAAGATTGTTTGCCGAAGAATAAACTTTCATGTTATATTTCTTGGCAAAAATATGCATGTCATCAAAATGAGGTGAAAAAAGTGCAAACAGATTATTCTTTAATGTATGTTGAATAAGTTCAAGCTTGCCTTCTTCTTTGATGGAATTAACTCCAATTAAACCTATTTTCATGAAAATATTGTATTGTTTATACAAACTTAAGGGTTTTAAAAAAAGAGTATGTAAATCATTGAATCTATTTATCAACGGATGATTGTTAATAACCATACATTTTGGTGCTTACTTGAATTTATTTTTGCGTAAATCGTTTATAATTAAGGTTTAGCAAAATAATTGAGTTTGCGGATATAATTATTTTTTACTTTGATAATTGTGATTTGTTCTGTTATATTTGTTATTTCATTTTTAATACTTGAATAAGAATTAAATGACTGATACATATCGACATAAAGGGCTTCGAAAAAAACTTGTAGAAACAATAAAAGAAAAAGGGATAAAAGATCAGCGAATATTAGATGCCATAGGAAAAGTTCCTCGTCACTTATTTATGGATAGTGGATTTGTGGAATTTGCTTATCGCGATCAGGCTTTTCCTATTGGATCTGGCCAAACTATTTCTCAACCCTATACTGTTGCTTTTCAAACAGAACTTTTACAAGTTCAAAAACACGAAAAAGTATTGGAGGTTGGCACAGGTTCAGGCTATCAATGTGCTATTTTGCTCGAATTAGGTGTAAAAGTCTATACAATAGAACGTCAACGTGAATTGTATCTTAAATCAAGAACTCTATTGAACAAAATCGGATATAAGCCGTATTTCTTTTATGGCGATGGTTATTTAGGCTTATCTCGCTTTGCTCCGTTTGATAAAATATTAATCACTGCTGGAGCTCCGGAAATCCCTCAAAATCTTAAAAAACAATTAAAAATTGGGGGGCGAATGGTAGTGCCTGTTGGAGGTTCAGGTGGACAGGTAATGATGGCTGTTGACCGTATTAATGAAAATGAGTTTAAAGAATATAAACATGGCTATTTTGCTTTTGTGCCTATGCTTAAAGGAAAAGAATAAAATTTATAAATATGCTAAAAATCAAAACATTTGTATTTAATCCTTTTCAGGAAAATACCATCATACTTTACGATGAAACGAAAGAGTGTGTTATTATTGATGCTGGGAATAACGATTTAAATGAAAAAAACCAGTTATTTACTTTTATCGAAGAGAATACGCTAAATCCCAAATATATTTTAAATACACATTGCCATATCGATCATATTATGGGTAATGCAGATGTAATCGAAAAATATAATATTCCATCGATTGCTCATAAAGAAGATTTGCCTTTAATTGAACGCGCAAAAGATATGGCTTTGGCTTTTGGTTTTAATGTTAAAGAACCTCCAAAACCCAATAAATTTGTTCTTAATGGTGATGAAATTAAATTTGGAAATTCAATGTTGGAAGTTCGGCATGTACCCGGCCATTCGCCCGGAAGTGTTGCATTCATTGCCAATGATGAACGGTTTGCTATTGTTGGAGATGTGTTATTTAAAGGAAGCATTGGCAGGACAGATTTACCTGGAGGTGATTACAACACTTTAATTAGTAGTATTAAACAAAAACTTTTTAGCCTTAACGATGATTTTATTGTTTATCCCGGCCATGGAGATTCAACAACGATTCATCATGAAAGGAATACAAATCCATTTTTGTCAAATGAATGATAATTATATTTTTACAGTTTTTTGTGATTTTAATTTCTGAAACGATAAACAATATGATATTTGTTTTGTGTTTATTTAATAATCTTAATTAATTTAGCCAGTAAAATTTAACTAATAAATAACTATAAAAAAAATAATAAAAATGGCTCTAGATAACTTTATACAACGTCATAATGGCCCCAGAGGCCATGAAATAGAAACTATGGCTAAAAAAGTAGGTGTTTCAGGTTTAGATGAGCTGATCGAAAAAGCAGTACCATCATCTATTATGCTTGATAAGCCAATGCCACTTGCTAATGGAATTAGCGAGTATGAGTATTTAAAAAAGCTTAAAGCTATAGCTTCAAAAAACAAGTTATATAAATCATATATTGGAATGGGATTTTACGATACCATTACACCATCCGTAATCCTTCGTAATATCCTGGAAAATCCAGGTTGGTACACTTCTTATACTCCTTATCAGGCCGAGATTTCTCAAGGAAGATTAGAAGCTTTGCTTAATTTCCAAACTGTTGTGATGGATTTAACGGGTATGGAGCTGGCTAATGCCTCATTGTTAGATGAAGCTACAGCTGCAGCCGAAGCAATGATTATGCTACATAATGCACGTCCACGTAAACAAGCTAAAGCTGGTGCAGATACTTTTTTTGTTGATGAAAATATTTTTCCTCAAACCCTGGCAGTGATTGAAACCCGTGCCGAACCACTGGGTATTGAAATTAAGAAAGGGAAATTTAATGAGGTTGATCTCGACGAAAAAGTATTTGGTGCAATCGTACAATACCCTGCTGCCGATGGCAAAATCGAAGATTATAGAAATTTTGTAGAAAAAGCTCATCAAAACGAAATAGCAGTTTCCGTAGCTGCCGATATTATGAGCTTAGTGCTTTTAACTCCTCCTGGAGAGTGGGGTGCCGACGTAGTGGTTGGTTCAACACAACGGTTTGGAATCCCTATGGGATATGGTGGCCCACATGCAGGTTATTTTGCTACACTCGAAAAATACAAAAGAAATGTTCCCGGACGAATAATTGGTGTTTCAAAAGATGCTCAAGATAAGCCGGCATTACGTATGGCTCTGCAAACTCGTGAACAGCATATTAAGCGTGAAAGAGCAACCTCAAATATTTGTACAGCACAGGCATTACTGGCAACTATGGCTGGAATGTATGCTGTTTATCATGGACAGGAAGGACTTACAAGAATTGCAAAGCATATTCATTATACTGCAGTTACACTTAACCAAAAACTTAATGAGTTAGGTTTTGAACAAGAAAATAAACACTTTTTTGATACTTTAAAGATTAAACTGGGAAATGTTAAAGCTGAGCAGATTAGAAAATTAGCCTTAGCAAAAGAAATAAACTTTAACTATATTGATGAAAGTACTGTTGGTATTAGCACCGATGAAACAACATTAATCCAGGATATCAATAATATCGTTGATGTTTTTGCCGAAGCTGCTGGTAAAAAAGTAGATGCTGTATCACATATTACTGAAAAAACAGCTTTTGATAAAAAATTTAAACGTAATAGTGATTTCTTAACACTTGATGTTTTTAAGCGTTATCGTAGCGAAACCGAGATGATGCGTTATATTAAAAAACTTGAGCGTAGAGATTTCTCGCTTACCCACTCTATGATTTCGCTTGGTTCTTGTACCATGAAATTAAATGCTGCAACAGAGTTGTTCTCGTTAAGTTGGCCCGAATTTGGTGGATTACATCCATTTGTTCCTACCGATCAGGCTGAAGGATATCACCAGCTCTTTAAAGAGTTGGAAGAAGACCTTAAAGTGATTACCGGATTTGAATCGATTTCCTTCCAGCCCAACTCGGGAGCAGCTGGCGAATATGCCGGATTAATGGTAATTCGTAAATATCATATTGATCATGGCCAAGCACACAGAAATGTAACTTTAATTCCTTCTTCAGCTCATGGAACAAATCCTGCAAGTGCTGTAATGGCAGGGACAAAAGTGGTTGTAGTTGATTGTGACGAAAATGGAAACATTGATATTGAAGATTTAAGAAAAAAAGCCGAAGCACATAAAGATAATTTGGCTGCCTGGATGGTTACTTATCCTTCTACTCACGGAGTGTTTGAAAGCAAGATAAAGGAGATGAATAAAATTATCCATGATAATGGTGGCTTGGTTTATATGGATGGTGCCAATATGAACGCACAATTGGGATTAACCAATCCTGCCATATTAGGAGCTGATGTTTGTCATCTGAATTTGCATAAAACATTTGCAATACCTCACGGAGGTGGTGGGCCAGGCGTTGGGCCTATTGGTGTAAATGAAAAATTGAAACCTTATCTTCCTTCGCATCCGGTAATAAAAACCGGAGGTGAGAATGGTATTCATGCTATTGCTGCAGCACCATGGGGTAGTGCTAGTATTTTACCCATCTCTCATGCATTTATTAAGATGATGGGCGGAGACGGACTAACGATGGCTGCCAAAATTGCTATTTTAAATGCTAATTATATTGCCCAATCGTTAAATGGTTACTACGATATTCTTTATACCGGAGAAACCGGCTTTGTAGCTCACGAAATGATTGTTGAATGCCGTAACTTTAAACAAATGGCTAATATTACTGAGGCGGATATTGCCAAGCGTTTAATGGATTATGGTTTCCATGCGCCCACACTTTCGTTTCCTGTACATGGCACATTAATGGTTGAACCAACCGAAAGTGAATCTTTGCAGGAGCTGGATCGTTTCATCGAAGCTATGATTGCTATCCATAAAGAAATTATGGAACTGAAAGATGGCAAAACCGATGCAGAAAATAATGTATTGAGAAATGCACCACATACTCAGGAGGTAGCAGTTGCTGATAAATGGGAGAGGCCATATGCCCGAGAAAAAGCAGCCTTCCCATTGGATTGGATACGCGAAAATAAATTATGGCCAAGTGTTAGCCGTGTTGACGATGGTTTTGGCGATAGAAACCTAATGTGTACATGTGCTCCAATTGAAGAATATAAAGAAGGTGAATTTAGTTTCGAACAATTAAAGTAGAAAAATAATTGTTCATTAAAATAATTTATCCCGGAACTTGGTATCAGGTTCCGGGATTATTATGTGTAAATTCGATCCATTCAATAGGGATCACTTCATATTTCGGGTGGATAATTAAATAATTTCATTATAAATTTTATTCTATATAATTATTTATTTTGAATTTGTTTTACTGATAGAAACATGAATACATAGTATTATTTATACT
>JAXHVS010000061.1:28115-34284 GCA_034189025.1 Bacteroidota bacterium | reverse complement strand
GCTAACAACTAAGGATTCGGATGGTGCGAAGCACCAAATCTGAATTCCGTGTTGAACTAACCGTTACTATGGGTAATGATATAATTTTAGTGAAGGATTAAAAGTTTGTTTTAACTCTACCGTTTTGGTAAGGGTTTACTTATTAAAGCCAAATTAGGATGATTTTAAGTCAAAATAAGCCCATAAAAATTTTGAGAAAACAATTAATTAATTCTTTGAGTCCGGAATAAAGCTGCCTTTAATTAACCGAAAATTAACTATATTTGAGTTTCTATAAAAAATAAAAAACAGTTTTTAGACAGTCTGCCGTTACCACCAGTGCAAAAAAATTACACCAATAAAATTTAGTAACAAAATACTTCTATATTAATTTGATTATTAACTTAATATTATATATTTTTGTTGCATGTATATACAATATATGTATATACATATATTTGCATCTGAATTAAATTAGAAGTTGGTTATATGCTATTACAAGTAATTTAAAAGTTCAGTAGATAGAAGAAACGTGGAAGACAACTCTCTTTAAAAGACATCATACGTATGAAATAATTAATAATCACAAATGGTATAGAATCAGAATTAGCATATATTATACTGATTAAATAATAAAATGGGAAAAATCAAATTAAGCATACTCGACCAATCGGTCATTAAGCCTGGCGGCAACGCCAGAGAAGCCATCAATGAAACAGTTGCAACGGTTAAATTGGCCGAAAAATTGGGATATAGCCGCTTTTGGGTATCTGAACACCATAACTCTACGCTCATTGCCGGTTCTACACCCGAAGTGCTGATGGTGAAGCTGGCCGATGAAACCAGCTCCATCCGTATTGGATCAGGAGGCATTATGCTGCCTAACCACAGTGCTTTGAAGGTTGTTGAAAATTTCAGAATGCTCGAAGTTCTTTTCCCTAACCGCATTGATTTAGGCATTGGACGGGCTCCGGGCACCGATAGGGTTACCTCTTCAATTCTTAACCCTTCCAATGATTTTAGCGAAGCAAGTTATTTGCAACAGTTGGAATATATGCAGCATTTTTTTCGCGATACCGCAGCCACAAGACAAGGCCCCTTACTTGCAACGCCACAATCAACAACAATTCCGTCACAATGGATATTAAGTTCCAGCGGAGGAAGCAGTTTAATTGCCGCTAAATTTGGGATGGGTTTAAGCATTGCTAAATTTATAAACGGTTTTGTCAGTCCTGAAGTGGCAGAAACATACCGGAAAAATTTTAAACCATCAATCGAAAATACTGAACCTCAGGTAATGGTCGCCATTCAGCTGGTTTGTGCCGAAACCGAAGAAAAAGCAAACGAAATGCGCAAGTTTATTGATTTTGTTTTTGTGCAATTTGAAAAGGGCAATTTCAACAATTTTAAAGATGCAAACCATATCAGGAATTATCATTTCTCCTCCCTGGAGCAACAAATAATAGACAGAAATAAAGGGCGTATCATTTCGGGAACGGCCGATGATGTGAAAGAACAGCTCATTAAATTATCAAACGATTTTGAAACGGATGAAATTATGATTACCTCCATGTCCGTTGATTATGGAGCGCGCAGAAAATCATTTGAATTATTGGCAAACGCATTTGAGTTAAAGCCTGTTACATAAATCTCTTAATTTTAAATAATTAACACTTAAAAACAAAAAAACATGAAGTACAGACAATTAGGTAAATCAGGTTTGATGGTATCCGAACTTTGCTTAGGAGCCATGAGTTTTGGCGGCGATGGCTACTGGAAAGTAGTCGGTAACCTGGATTATCCAAACAGCAAAAAATTAGTGGACATGGCTATTGATGCCGGCGTAAACTTTTTTGACACGGCCGATGTTTATTCCCACGGTCGATCCGAAGAAATTCTGGGTAAAGCACTAAAAGAGAAACGCAACGAAGTAGTGCTTGCCACCAAAGTAAGGGGGCGGATGAGCAAGGACATCAACGATGTGGGCCTGTCTCGTAAACACATTATTGAGAGCTGTAATAATAGCTTAAAGAGATTAGGCACCGACTACATCGACCTTTATGTGATGCACAGTTTCGATCCTATTACCCCGCTTGAAGAAACTTTGAGCGCTTTATCGGATTTGGTGCATCAGGGAAAAGTGAGGTACATTGGCGCCAGTAATTTTACGGCATGGCAGTTGATGAAAGCTTTGGCAGTATCGAAAGAAAATCATTTTGAAAAATTTGTATCACTGCAGGCCATCTATTCATTGATTGCCAGAGATGTGGAATATGAATTGATTCCGCTGCTCGAAGATCAAGGTTTGGGATTGACCCCATGGTCGCCGCTGGGAGGTGGTTTCTTGACAGGAAAATACAGGAAGGATAAGCCCATGCCCGAAGATTCCAGAAGAACCAAAGAAGAAGAACAAAACTTTATTCCGATAGATGTGGAAAAAGGTTATGTTATTGTAGATGCTCTGGAAAAAATTGCCAACAACCACAACGCTAGTATTGCGCAGGCAGCATTAAATTACCTGCTCAGAAAACCAGTGGTTTCTTCTGTCTTGGTAGGTGCTACCAAACCACACCAATTGGAAGATAACCTTAAAGCAACCGAATGGGAAATGAGTGCCGACGAAGTAAGCCATTTGGATGAATTAAGTAAATTAAACCCAATTTATCCACATTGGATGTTGCAATTCACATACATGGACAGAACCAGTGCGGAAAATTTCTTTTAATAATTGAAACAAATCACTGGCGTAAAAATGAATAACATGAAAATTCCGGATGAATTTCAAAATTTGAAACCTTATGATATGAGTTTGTACCTGGATTCATTTGTTTCAGGGAAGCAACAGAATTACATAGATGTACAATACTATTGTGATGAGAACTTATTGAAATTCTACGTCAGGGTTTTATTTCACATTGAAACCCAGGGAGCTCCCGGAATTGTTCACGGTGGTGCCATTGCATCTGTAATGGATGAAGCCATGGGAGGAGTAGCATTTTTGAACCATCTGCCTGCTGTTACCGCGAGCTTAACACTAAATTATCACAAACCACTACCGGTTGAAACAACCATGTATATTACTACCTCAATCGAAAAAACTGAAGGTAAGAAAGTCTGTATCATGGGAAAAATGTTTGATGGAGATGGGGTGCTTTTTGCCGACTCAAAAGGAATTTTTGTAAAAGTACCCAATGAAAGAATTGGTTTACAAATTAACAAATAAAAACAGTAAATTATGATTAAAATTGGAATTATCATTGGAAGTACCCGCCCGGGGCGCAACGCCGAAGCGGTTGCAAAATGGGTATATGACCTGGCATCAAAAAGAAACGATGCTGAATACGAACTGGTAGATATCAAAGATTTTAATTTGCCCTTGCTGGATGAATCCATTCCGGCATCAATGGGGCAATATATGAATGCACACACCAAAGCGTGGGCAAAAAAAATAGAAGCACTTGATGCGTTTGTTTTCGTCAATGGCGAATATAACCATTCGTTACCGGCTGCATTAAAAAACGCTTTGGACTATTTATATGCTGAGTGGAACAACAAAGCTGCCGGTTTTGTAAGTTACGGTTCGGCAGGGGGCGCCCGGGCTGTTGAACAACTTAGGCTGATAATGGGAGAACTTCAGGTGGCTGATGTCCGCGCACAGGTTTTACTTTCGTTGTTTACCGATTTCGAAAACTTCAGCGTTTTTAAACCTGCTGCAATGCACGAAAACAATTTAAACACGATGCTCGACCAACTAATTAGCTGGGGAACTGCATTGAAAACTATAAGAAAATAAGCGAAGCAGAATGGGAAAGTTACCCGTACATTTTATACCTCATGGTGGTGGCCCGTGGCATGTAATAAAAAATGCCATGGGCGACCCTATTGGCTATGGTCAATTAAGGGAATACCTTGAAAATTTTGGTGAGCAATACAGTCAAAAGATAAAGGCGATTCTTGTTATTTCAGGACATTGGGAAGAGGGTTTGCCGACGCTGCAATTCGGTTCAAATCCACCTTTGCTGTATGATTATTATGGTTTTCCTGAATCCACATATCATTTAAAATGGCCAGCTCCCGGTAATCCCGAATTGGCTGAACGGATTGAAAATCTATTTAAAGCAAGCGGTTTTAAAACAAAAAGAGACTATAAAAGAGGCTTTGACCATGGAACGTTTGTGCCTTTGATGATTGCTTTTCCTGAAGCCAATATTCCGGTGGTTCAGCTTTCGCTAATCAATTCCCTTGACCCTGAAACGCATATAAACCTTGGAAAAGCGCTTGAACCTTTACGAAATGAAGGTGTGTTGATTATCGGTTCGGGAATGAGCTACCACAATATGCGCGGGTTTATGTCGGAAAGTTCTTCGGCAGCAGGTATTTCAACACAATTCGATGACTGGCTCACACAGACTGTTGAGATAAATGATGCTAAAAAACGAAATGAAATGCTCATTAAATGGGAGAATGCACCAAAAGCAAGAGAAAGTCATCCAGGAAGTGAACATCTGGCCCCACTGTTTGTAGTTGCCGGTGCTGCTGGCATTGATAAGGGCTCCCGTGATTATTCGGGATTGCTCATGGGGATTAAAGTTTCAGGATATAAGTTTGGATAATTGATAAAAATTAAAGTGAAATAAAATGGAAAAAATGAAAACAGGAAATGACAAACCCGTGACCATAGAGTTTTTTCATGATGTGCTTTGTGCATGGTGTTATGCCTTTTCTCCCCGATTAAAAAAATTAGCGCAGCAATTTCCCGAACAGGTTTCAATTGTGCATCGGGCATTTGCTTTAGCTCCATCAATTGACGGAATAGAACGAATATTTGGTTCAAAAGAACAGGGAAAGAAAGAGATATTAGAACATTGGCGTCAAGCCAACCTCAATGATGATGAACATAGAATGAACCCTGATCTTATGGCGTCCAGAGATTTCGATTATCCTTCTTCTACTCCCGGTTTGACCGCATGCAAAGCTGCCGAACTTCAAGGTGGAAACCTTGTGCATGGCAGAATGTTCGACCGCGTTCAAAAAGCACATCTTACCGACTGCCTTAACATTGCCGATTTTGATACACTGAAAATGTGTGCCAAAGAAATTGGGCTTGATGTGGAACAATGGGAAAAGGATTATAGCAGCGAGAAGGTAAAGCAAACGCTAAAAGAAGATTTTCAGCAGGCACGTATGTATGGAGTAAATGCAGTGCCCACTATTGTGGCCAACGGTAAACATAAACTGAGTGGGGCACAACCCTATGCCGTTTTAGACGAATGGATTAAAAAATTAATCTAAAGCTTCCAAAGAACAAAAAAGGAAAATATTGATGAAAATAGTAATAACATTTAAAACATTTCCAGCACAAAAGAAATTAATGAAGCAATTTTCAGGAAACGGTGTGGAAACTGTTTTCCTGGAAGATAGTCCAAAGGAAATGATTGCGGATATTGTTTCAACTGCCGATATATTGTTATCCTGGAATCCGGAAAAAGAAGGATTGTACGGTCTTGCAATGTCCTGCAAAAATGTAAAATTTATGCAACTTCTTTCTGCCGGATACGACCATGTTAATCTGAACCGTTTCCCTGATTCCATGAAAATAGCTGCAAACCAGGGAGCCTATGCAGAACCCATGGCTGAACATGCCCTGGCAATGATACTTGCCCTGAGCAAAAGATTGTCAATCTATCACAATCACCTGTCTGATGGAATATTTAATCAACTAAAAAGCACGACCAAATCAATGAGGGGTTCCGTATTGGGAATAATTGGTTTTGGTTCGATTGGGAAAGCTACGGCAAACTTACTGAAACCTTTCGGGGTGAAGGTATTTGCCATCAATACCACAGGCAAAACCAATGAAGAAGTTGAGTTTATCGGCACCCTTAACGATTTGGATTTTGTGCTTAAAAATGCCGATTCGCTACTAATTTCCTGCCCGCTTAATGAGCAGACAAATAATTTAATCAACAAACAAAAACTGGATTTAATGAAGCCAAACGCCGTTTTGGTAAATGTGGCAAGAGGGCAAATAATTAATGAGAAGGATTTGTATGAACACCTGAAAACCCATCCCGATTTTTACGCCGGTATAGATGCCTGGTGGGTGGAACCGTTCAAATACGGCAAGTTTGAACTTCATTTTCCTTTCTTTGAACTGCCCAATATTCTGGGCTCGCCACATAATTCGGCC
>JAXHVS010000061.1:8452-28015 GCA_034189025.1 Bacteroidota bacterium | reverse complement strand
CAGTTCCCTATAAACCGGTGGATTGGTGGTATCAGGTTGAGCTGAATCAGACGTATGAGGAAATTAAAAATTACCAGTTAGAGAACTATTACGATGGTAAATGGAATCCCATGTATGACCAATGGGTTGATCTTTTGGCCGGGTGGACACTGAATTCTGATTATCCAAAAATTGCGTGGAACGCGGCCCTCACCTTCGATATGATTTTTACGCAACCGGTTCTCTATGAGTTTGGAAATATCAAATCTCCTACTTTGTTGATTATAGGCACAAGGGATAGAACAGCATTGGGAAAGCCATTGGTGAGCGAAGAGGTGGGAAAAACGATGGGACTTTACAACCAACTTGGAAAAAGTACGAGAGACAAAATTCCAAACGCGAAATTGGTTGAACTTGACAATGTGGGTCATTTGCCTCACATTGAACAATTTGACAGGTTTATTTCGCCATTGATACAATTTATTAATGAATAAAAATTATGAAAGCAGCACGTTTATTTGAATTAGGAAAACCTCTTCGGGTTGAAGAGGTTGCACTCCCCGAATTGAGGGACGAAGATGTTTTGGTGGAAGTAAAAGCCACTTTTGTCGCACCTTCCATGAAAGATATTACTCAACCTGGCGGATCGTTTGTCCGCCCTACTTTGCCAGCCATTTTGGGTTCGGATGCAGTGGGCAACATCTCAAAACTTGGCAAACATGTGAAAGGGTTGAAAGAAGGTCAAAAAGTTTGGGTTAATTCCCTCTTGTATTACCCGACCGATGAATTTGCTTTGAAAGGACGGGAAGGATTGAGCGAGTCCATGGCTTTTCAGGGAATGTTTACATTTAACCCAAACAATGTGCATTTGATGGACGAATATCAGGGAGGATTTGCAGAATATATCAAAGCGCCTTCATATAACATCATTCCTTTGCCGGAAAATTTTCCGGTTGAACATGCGGTACGTCTCGGCTATTTGGGAACGGCGTTTCATGCCTTAAAAAGAGCCCATGTTCATTACGGGTCAACAGTTTTGATTAATGGCGCCACAGGAACTGTAGGAACAAGTGCCGTTCTGCTTGCTCTTGCTATGGGAGCGTCAAAAATAATTGCCATTGCCAATAAAAAAGACAGGCTTGAAAAAATCAAGCAAATCGAGCCGGCCATTATTGAGACACTTTCACTTCAGGATGGCGAAGTGACGGGTAAAATAAAGGAACTTACCAACGGCCAGGGCGCAGAATCGTTTGTGGATTGTTTATCTTATGTAGATACTTCTTCCACACACCAGTGTTTGTTCGCTGTAAAAAAAGGTGGCACAGCCGTTTGCATTGGCGGCGCGACAGGAAATATAACCGTCCCTTATTCATTTTTGTTGGGAACCGAAATTAATATTACCGGGTCGCTTTATCTACATTCATATGAAGTGAATGAAATGATCAGCATGGTTAACTCCGGAAGGTTAAATCTTGATTTCTTAGACACAAAGGCTTTTGCACTTGAAGAAATTAACGAAGCAATTGAGTTGGCAGGTTCAAGGATCGGTGGGTTAAACACGGTATTGGTTAAAATGTAAAATGAAAAAAACAATAATATTAATTTTCAATTAAAATATTGTCGAATTAAAGAGAAGTTTTATAATTCATTATGCAAACATTGAAAAATAATAATTTAAATTAGTTTGATTTAAAAGATTTTCTACAAAACTAACGGGTTCTGTTTTTTAGAAAATTCAAATAAAACAATTTTTAGGACCCAACATTAATTAACAATTAAAACAACAAAAAAATCATTAAAATGAAAACAGTTAAAAACATGAAAAAAAATCTTTTGCTATTAGTATTAATTGGAAGTTCCGTCATCATTACAAGTTGTGGCGGCAATAAATCCAAAAAGAATACGGAAGAAAAAACAAAGGCTGTGGCCACTGCCGAGCCAAAGATAGTTAACGAGCAAGTGACCTATACTTCGGGCAACGACACATTAGTTGGTTATCTTTATTATGACCAGAACAGTAATGAAAAGAAACCGGGTATTATTGTCGTGCATGAGTGGTGGGGAAATAATTCCTATGCGCAAACACGTGCCAAAATGTTGGCTGAACTTGGATACACCGCGTTAGCCGCTGATATGTATGGACATGGCAAGGTACTGGATAATCCTAAAGATGCACAGGAAAACGCGGATGTTATTTACTCGAATCCTGATTTATTAAAAGCACGTATGACTGCGGCATACCAGACCTTAATAAACAGCAATCGGGTAGACAATGGCCATATTGCAGCTATTGGCTACTGTTTTGGTGGAACAGTGGTTTTAAATGCTGCCGCCATGGGAGTGCCTCTCGAAGCAGTTGTCAGTTTCCATGGAGGGTTGGCTGGTTTTAAGGCTTCCCCGGCCATAAAAAACACACAGGTACTTGTCTGCAATGGAGGCGCCGACCAGTTTGTTTCGGAAGATGATATTAAAAATTTCAAAAACGAAATGAACCGGGAGAACGCACCATTCGTATTTAAAGAATACGAAGGTGCGACCCATGCGTTTACTAACCCCGAATCGACAGAAGCCGGAGAAAAATTCAATATGCCGATTGCCTATAACGAAACCGCCGATAAAGATTCGTGGCAAGATATGAAAGATTTTTTTAAAAAACATTTTCCGGTAAAATAAGATATTTATGATTGGGAAAACAAAATGAAAATCTTTCAACATAAATAAAAGGAGCTGTTTGCTCGCCCAATTGGAAATACAGATATTTCTAAGAAACTTTTAAAAATAGTTATAAACAATGAGTCTGCTCCTAAAAGAACTTTTATGAGCAGACTCAACAATTAAATTTTAAGATGATGAGTACTACAGAAATTTCAAAAATGAGAAAAATTGTCGCCTGGATAATAGCAGGCTTATTAACAGCACTTTATTTATATAGTGCAAGTGGGAAATTATTTCTTCACCCCGAACAAATGGAACAAATGAATTTAGGCGATTGGCGCATCATTATTGCGTTAGGCGAAATAGGCTCGGCTTTGCTGTTTCTGTTTCCAAAAACCAACCGGTTTGGCACTTTGTTATTAAGCTCTTTTATGGGCGGAGCAATTATTATACACATGACAGGTGGTATGAGCATTATGATGCCAAGTGTTGTTCTTGTTTTAGTTTGGGTAGCTTTTTATTTAAGAACACCTGATTTTTTCAAAATGAAATAAAATGAAAATTGAAGACGAAATAAAGGGTAGGTTTCGGAATGAATATCATAAGGGGTTGATAAACCTGACATACACCTGCAAACAGTTGAGTTTTAAGTTTTATCAATCGCTAAAAGAACACGGACTTGCCGAACCGCAATACAATGTTCTGAGGGTACTGCGAGGTTTTCGTTCCGAAGCTCCTCTTTCCATTAGTTTTATTAAAGAACGCATGCTTGACAAAAACTCGGATGTCAGCCGTATAGTTGACCGATTGGTTAAAAAAGGGTTGGTTAGCCGGGTAGAAAATCCCGAAGACAGACGCCAAAAATCCGTTAATATTACTGAATCAGGCATGGCATTGCTTAATAAAATGTTTATTTGTGAAAAAAAAGCGGACACCTTGCTTAGTAATTTAGAACTTGATGAAGTTGTAGAATTGAATAGACTGTTAGATAAAATAAGAGAGAAAGAAAAATAAAGAAACTATCCTATAATCTGTGTAAATGATTTTAAACGGGGTTCAAGTATTTTATATCTGAACCCTTTTTTCAAATATAGTTAAGAATTGGTTTAAAATCAGCCCCCGATTCTGTATTGGTTGTGTCCATTTCTTAGTAATTTGATCTAAAGCCAGGTAAACGGACTTAATAACAGCATCATCATTAGAGAATGATAATTTATTTTTTGTGTATTTTCTGATTTTTCCCTTTTGCTTTGCACTTGCCTTTGTTTTAAAATATAAACTGAAATCATCGGCATAGCGTACAAAACGGATTCCTTGTTTTTCTAAGAATCTATCTAATTCATTTAACATGATATTAGATAATAAAGGACTTAGAGGACTACCCTGTGGTACTCTTTTCTTATTTTAACGAGTTTCCCATTTATCATTATTGGCGCTTGTAACCCGTTTCTGATTAATAGCATGGTTTCCTTGCATTTAATCTTCTGGTGTAGGAGTTGTAATAAATGACAATGGCCAACTTCATCGAAGAAAGATTTCAGGTCTATGTGGACGATATTTTGGAAACCGTCATTAATATATTCCTGAGCTCTTAAGACTGCCTGATGTAGGCTTTTGTTTGGTCTGAAACCATAACTGTAATCCGAAAATTCTTTCTCAAATTTGATGGTTATGATTTGCAATACTGCTTGTTGCAATAATCTATCAGTAATAGGTAGGAATACCTAAAAGGCGTTTCCCTGCCTTGCCGACAGGCAAGTTACCGTTTTCTTTCGGAATTTCAACACCTAAAATAGCTTGAGGCAAATATTCTCCTGCTTTAACTTTGTTGGTTAATGCAAATTTGTCTATTGACATGTGTTCGCTTAGCCTTGTTACTGGCATATGGTCAATTCCTGCTGAACCGTGGTTCTTTTGAACTTGACGCATTGCCTTTAATAAGTTTTGTCGTGATGTAATTTGTTTAATCATAATTAATAGCTTTAAATTCCTTTCCCTGTTTCGCTTAAAATTGGCTAGAAAACACTCTTGTGTTTAGCTTCCTGATTTCATTTGAAACAACATAATGTTCAGTACTTCCCTTGCTTGTGAGGCCATCCGTATTCTTTCTATACGGCTCGTTACTTCCAGGTACTATGACTTCTGCTGACTTCTCCTTTATTAGTTCATAATAATGGAGGCCTCCCAAGGTAAGAGCTTTTTCCTTCGACCTATTCCTGATGCATCTACAGAAAAGAAAATTGTTGGCTACGGGCTTTACAAAGATGTGCTTGCTTACCCTCTCAATTCTGCCTATTATGCATTTCCTGTTCGTCAGTACTCCCGATAAAGAATAACCTGGATTTGATAAAACAAATCTTAGTTATTCTAAATCGGGATTGCAGTCTCGCTTCCTTCACCCCTGTTGTCGCCAACAGCTGGCTTGCGACTTACTAACAGGCTTCGCCAACTTGCCTGTAAGAGACTTTCACTCTCTGGAAAAAAACTTTCCATCTCTTTGCTCTTGTCAAATAAATTTGCATATTTGAACTATTTATAGAGCTTTGGGGCGGGTGTGCACTAAGCTCATGCTGGGCACACACAATGTATAAAAATAATAGCCGGATTTGTGATTTGCATAGGTTTGTGCTTGTAATAAACACCGCCGAAACTTTTGTTTCGGCTAGCAATAAAAGTTAAATTTTTAACCAAAACAAAAGCTCCGGCTATTAGCATATTGATAGGTAGTTGGTTTCAAATTCGGCTACTATTCTTATACTAACCGTTACAAATAAGGCGATTTTCAGAAAAGGTAAACTGCTATTCAATTTTTCAGTATTTTCAATTCAAGAATATTAATTAACAGTCTGACAGTTTTTACAAGTAGTAAATTTTATTACGGTGTGACTCTTTTAATATTTATTTCTATTCTTAGCAGTTTGAAAAGTTTTTTATTAGGATTGGTTCAGTAAGTATGATAGAAAAACATTTTTTGCCCGCCCTCTTTTTGCAGCTTTCAGCTGCAGTTGTGTTTTACTAAAACACATTTGTTCCGCTTCGCTTCACAAAAGAGCTTTAGGCTTATAAGAATTTCTTTTTGATAAACTCATCGAAAAGGGGTTTGTATTGCTTACTAATTGGTATGCGTATATCTCGAAAAAGAATACGATCTCTTTCTATGGTTTTAACTTTGTTTAATGAAATAATAAAAGAACGATGGATGCGCATAAATCTATCATTTGGAAGTTTTTCTTCAATAGATTTCATGGTTGCGTGAAAAACAATCGGTTTAGATGAACTTTCGGTATAGAGTTTTACATAATCTTTTAATCCCTCAAAATATAAAATGTCAGTAAACTCTATTCTATGTATCTGGTAATCGGCTCTTATAAAAAGATAGTTTTCATCAGCCTGAATTTGTTTACTCATAGTTCCCGACCCTAATAAATCAAAATATTGTTTTGCATGTTTAACCGCATTAGCAAAAACTTCGTAACTAATTGGCTTTAGCAAATAATCCAATGCATGTAATTGAAAACCTTCAATAGCATATTTTTCATATGCAGTAGTAAAAATTACTTTACAATCTTCATTAAGCGTACGAGCAAATTCAACACCTGTTAAATCTGGCATATTTATATCAAGAAAAATAAGTTCGACCTTGTTATTCTGTAAGAAATCAGACGCATCAATTGGATTATCGAAATCAGCAAGCAACTCAAGAAAAGGAGTTTTTTTAATATGAGATACAATGAGTCCCAATGCTAAAGGTTCATCATCAATGGCTATACAGGAAATTTTATTCATATTATTTTAATTCTAATGGTACTGTTAACCGAACAAAATATTCTTCAGTTGTATTTTCAATTTTTAATTGAAACGAATTACCATATAATAAATCCAAACGTTTTTTAATATTATCGATTCCAACTCCACCTTTTATTACTTCATTTTCTTTTACCCTTGGATTGCTGTTATTGCATTCAAAAACAACATTATTATTTTCTATTTTTAAAAGTATGGAAATAAAAGAACTCTCGCGATAACTAATTCCGTGTTTAAACGCATTTTCAACAAAAGGAATAAACAATAAAGGTGGAATTTTAACATCAGGTAATTTGTTGTCAATATTTACATTCAGTTTTATTTTTGAGCTTAAACGTTGCTGCATTAGCTCAATATATTTCGATGTAAAATCAAATTCTTTTTGAATTTCAACGGTTTCAGTGTTGGAATCATAGATTAAATATCGCATCAAAACAGAAAGTTTCTCAACTGCTTTTTGAGCTTTATCGCCATCTACAGCTATGAGAGCATAAATGTTATTTAATGAATTGAAAAAGAAATGTGGACTGATTTGATTTTTTAAAAAAGCCAACTCAGAATCAACACGAGCTTTCTCAATTTCTTTTTGTTTTGATTCATTTTTTCGCAAATGCTGAATAATTGCCATTCCACTGCTAAAGCCAAGTACGAGAATTAATAAGAAAAAATTATCGACAAGTTTCGGATGAAAACCAAACTTACCTCTTGGTCGTGTATTTTGATTAATAATATTACCGTCAGGTCTTAAATTATCAAATTCTAAAACATCGTATAAATATCGTGATACAGTAAGTATAAGAATTGCAAATAAAAATATGACAACAAAGAAATAAACTCTTTTTTTCGAAAAGAAAAAGCGTGGAACAATGAATAAATAATTAACATAGAAAGCAACAATCATGAACAGTAACTGATAATAATAACTATACATCCAGTAGATAGCCCGGTCATTATTTCCATCAAATACAAAAACAGGCAAAATGAAAAATAGCAATAAACCAGCTAAATGTGGCAGCCATTTTTCTATTTTATTTTTTGATAATTTCATGCTATTTTATAGTAAACTACGTTTATAAGAATCAATTATAGGCAAAATTTCGACAATAGCTAATATTTAGCTTGCTTATTATGTAATTATTTTTCCATACTAAGATAATACTTAGCTTTAAATGTTTTAACACTGCTCCTTATTTGTACATCATCAGCAGAACCTCTCTGACCTCCAGGTCTACCTCCACCACCTTGTCTACCACCAGAATTTCCTCCGGATGCACCTCCACCATGCATACCTCCACCTCCTGGATGCATTTGCTCGCCGGAAGGTCGTTCAAGCGCATTTAGTTTACAATTCAGCCTGATTGGTATTTTTGTGTAATCTACTTCTTCATTAGCTGTGGCAAATACTTCTGATATAGGTATTTTAATTTCAACAATCATATTGTTAAGATCGTTCCATCCAATATTATAGGTAAAGTCCTGGTTATCATTAATATTTCTATTTATTATATCGGTTGTTTTTAAAAATCCGCTTACCTCGGCATAATTAGAACTTAGGAGATAACCTTCATGCATACCATTGTGATTATTAACTCTATCAATATCCGGCACGCTTTGTTTTTGAATCTGCTGAGGAAGAAAATTGATTGAAGCTTTAATTTTTGGTTTAGATTTTACATACATAGTCAATTCAAAACCTGCACGTATAAAGTTCATTTCCGATGTTTTTTCTGTTAACTCAAAAATAACGTATATATTATTATCATCATTTTTAAGTTCGTATAAAATTTTAGAATCCGCATCAAAGTTGGATGGTCTATTGTCCCAATCAGAGCTTTCTCCATCAATCTTTAATGGAGTATCAAGCCATTTTGACTTGTTAGTTTGGGCATGATTGCTCATACTTAATAATATGCCAAATAGAACAAAAAAGTATTTTCTCATTTTTAATTAATTTATAATTTCATTAAAAGATAGCTTTATAAAAAGTTTATGGTTCTTTGAACTTTTTAAGATACCATAAACCTTTTTAATCTTATTACCTTTCCGGTCTCGATGGTCGAGGTGCTAGTTTTCTTATTTCTTCAAAATCAAAACCAGCATCAGTAAATGCTTTTTCAACTCCTTTACCACCTGGAATTTTGGCTTCCCTTAAAGCATCCATGATAGTTTTAGCATCTTCTTTTGTTATAGATTTACTATCATAATCAGCTAAAATTTTGTTCACTTTTTTTATTTGTTTGGCAGTAAGTGTAGCTACCTGCTCCTTTCGTGGTTTTCTTCCTGGCTCTTGTGCTATTAATGTATTAAAACTCATGGTTAAAAAACCTACCAAAGCGATAAATAAAATTTGTTTTTTCATAATGACTAAAAATTAATGTCTGCTAAATTACAGACAGGTTATTATTAAATTTTGTTATTCGTGTCGTAATGCTTCTATTGGATTTAATCCTGATGCTTTGCGTGCCGGATACCAACCAAAAAACACACCGATAAATGTGCAAAACAGAAAGGATAGTAAGATAGATTGTGACGTAACCAAAACAGGCCATCCAAGGGCATTTTCAACAATGTTTGAAGTTAGAATTCCTACTACAACACCTATGATACCTCCCAAAACACTCAACAACATAGCTTCAAATAGAAACTGACGCAAGATATCTTTTCCTTTACCTCCAATAGCCATTCGTAAGCCAATTTCGCGAGTACGTTCGGTAACTGATACATACATAATATTCATAATACCAATACCTCCTACAACTAACGAAATTGCTGCTATTGATCCCAAAAGAACCAACATCATTTCTGATATTGAACCAAAATTGCTTATCAACTCTTCTTGTGTTCTGATTTCAAAATCATCTTCTTCACTATCTTCCAGTTTATGAGATAAACGTAAGAGCTCGGTTATTTCAGCACTTGTTTCAGCAATTAGATCTTC
Source organism: Bacteroidota bacterium (assembly GCA_034189025.1). Lineage (GTDB taxonomy): Bacteria > Bacteroidota > Bacteroidia > Bacteroidales > UBA12077 > UBA12077. The sequence continues at coordinate 18,639 of JAXHVS010000061.1, read as the reverse complement.
CGATTTGGCGGATATAACAATAGCTCGTAAATAATTCTGCCTGAAAAGCCGTTTCATTACCGTAGTATAAGGAGCCAGTATCATATCATCCTGATCTTGCCCAAAAGTGTTGTCTCCCTTTTCTTTCAAAGTACCAATAATTTTGAACGGAATTTTATTAAATCGAATGGTTTTACCAATAGGATCTTCACCTTCACTAAAAATATTATCGATTATTGTTTGACCAATAACACAAACTTTAGCAGCCGTTTTAATTTCTTTTGAAGTATAAATTCGCCCGCTTGCAATCTCATATTTTTTAATAAATGGATAATCTTCATTTCCACTATAAATTGAAGTAGGCCAATTGTTTGATCCATAAACAATCTGGCCACTCCCGTCCATCTCCGGTGAAACTGCATCTATTAATGTGCTGTTGTTTTTTATATAAGTCACATCTTCAACAAAAAGAGTAGGCGACGATGAACGTCCTTGACGCACACCACCAATATTTTGACTGGCAGGCATTACATTAATCAGGTTTGTGCCCATTGATGATATGGTTTCGCGGATACTTGCATTTGATCCATTACCAATTGCCAACATAGCAATTACAGCAGCAACACCGATTACAATGCCAAGCATGGTTAAAAACGAACGCATTTTATTTCGTCGTATCGCAGCTATAGCAATTTTTATTAAGTTTAAAAATCTCATCTCATTTTGTTTTAAATAAACTAATATTCGAACTCAACCTTATTTTCAATTACTTTCGATAAAGCTTCTAATGCACTTGCTCTATTTTCAATACGTATATCTTTCATAATTCTTCCATCACGAAAAACAACATTGCGATTTGTAAAAGCAGCAATATCAGGTTCGTGTGTAACAAAACAAATGGTCATTCCTTTTTCGTTCAGCTCTTGAAAAAGAGCCATAATTTCGTATGACGTACGTGTGTCAAGGTTTCCTGTTGCTTCGTCGGCAAAAATCACTACCGGATCATTCACTAAGGATCGGGCTATAGCTACACGCTGTTGTTGTCCACCCGACATTTGATTCGATAAATGTTTCATTCGATCTTTTAATCCTACCGCAATTAAAGCTTTTTCGGCTCTTTCTCTTCGTTCGGCATTTCCAACCGATGGATTGTAAAGCAAGGGTAATTCCACATTTTCTAAAGCTGTTGTGCGTGGTAAAAGATTGTATGATTGAAAAACAAAACCTAATTTTAGATTGCGTATCGTCGCTAATTGGTTCTTATTTAATAATTTTACATTTTCTCCATCTAAAAAATAATCTCCACTGGTAGGCAAATCTAAACATCCTAAAATATTAAGTAGGGTTGATTTACCTGAACCACTTGCGCCCATTATTGCCAGAAATTCTCCTTTCTTAACCGTTAAATCGATTCCATTAAGTGCCTTTATGGTTTCTTCTCCAACAAAATAATGTTTTTGTAAGCTATGTATTGATATGATTTCTTTTCGTTCCATTTTATAAGATTATCAATTTTTCATATTCTATTTTCATATTTTTAACGTGGCGGACCTCCACCGCCTTTGCGTCCGGGTCTTTCTTGTACAAATGGACTTTTTTGCTCATCGTCATTTTCACTTTTTGCAAGGGCAAGATCAGAACCTCCAATAAGCTCTAAAGAAGTGACAATAACATCACCTTCTTCTAATCCTGAAATTACCTGCATGTTAGAGCCATCATCAATGCCAACTTCAATTACTACAGGATGAACATGATTATCATTCTTTATCCATACTATTTTTTGTGAATCACTTAATTCTTTTATTCTTCTTAATGGTGGAGCAGATTTTTCATTATCATTCAAATTATCTGTTTTTTTTGTTGGTTCATCTGATGCGAGTTGATTCATATAATCTTCCAATAATTTTCTGTCGGGAGTAAAACGAGTTGCTTTTCCTGCTACTAACAAAACATCATTTGCTTCTTCAATAAAACTTGTAATGCTTGCAGTCATTCCGGGTTTTAGTTTTAGTTCCGGATTTTCAAATTCTACAATTACTGCATACGTAATTACATTCGATACTTCAGTTGGTTGCAATCGCACCTCGGATATTTCACCCTGGAAAGTTTCATCAGGAAAAGCATCAACGGTAAACTCAACTCGCTGACCCGCTTTCACCATACCAATATCGGCTTCGTCAATATCAGCTTCAACCTGCATGGTAGAAAGATCATTAACTATGGTAAATAATTCAGGTGTATTCATACTGGCAGCAACGGTTTGTCCTTCTTCCACAGCACGGTTCAATACTACACCATCAATTGGCGAGTATATTGAAGCATAAGACAAATTGCGCTGAGCTCTTTCCAAATTTGCTTTTGCCGATTTTACTTCCGCTTTACTTGTTTTGTAATTAAAAAGAACTAAATCGTAATCGCTTTTTGCCAATAAATCTTTATCGTACAATACTTTATTTCGCTCTAAGCACGATGCTTGATATTCAAAATTGGCTTCTGATCTTTCTAAATCGGCTTCGGCATTTTCTAAACTCGATTGTAAAGTAGATTTATCTAATTCAGCGATTAATTGACCTTTTTTTACCACTGAATTAAAATCAACATATAGTTTTTCGATAACACCTGAAACTTGAGTTCCTACAACAACGGTATTTGTTGCTTCGAGTGTTCCGGTGGCAGTAATGGTGTTACTTATTGATCCTTTCTCCACCTTTACAGTGGAAAAAACATATTCCGATTTACCATTCTTTAAATATATAAAGGCGGATAAAATTCCTGCTACTGCAATAAAAACAATAGAATAGATTAGATACTTTTTGCTTTTCTTATTCATTTTTTCTAATTTTCTGATTACAATAAAATTGAATTTCCCAAATAATATTCTACAATTTTATATTGCAGAAGAAGATTATATTTTGCTTGTGTAAATTTATTTTCGGCAATAATCAAGTTGTTCTTTGATTGAAGAAAATCAACAGAGTTAAGCATTCCCTGAATAAACATTTCATTTGCTAACTGGTAGGACTCCTTTTCTGCATCTAACTGATCTTGCAATGCAATATAGTTACTTTGTGCAGTTTGTACATTGGTACAAGCCTGTTCAATATATTTTCTCAAGCTGTTTTTTATATCGATTAACTCCATTTCAGAATTATTGGTTTGTATTTTTACCACTTTAACCTGTGTTTTTATTTGTTTTCGCTGATAAATTGGAATCGTTAAGTTTAATCCCACAAAAGGACTTACACCATTTGTAAACTGATCTCCAATATTAAGATTGTTGAAATTAGAAGCATATCCTGTACTCAATCCGCCGTTTAATGATAAACTTGGCATATATCCTGACTCTACTATGCTAATTTCTGTTTTAGTACTTTCAAGATTAAGCTTAGCCATTTCAACATTGGGTTGAAGACCTAAAGCCACATCATATACTATTTGCGGGTTGGTCTCAATATCCTGATCAATTATTTTAACAATGTCAGGCTCTTGAATATCAAAATCGTCAGAAATTGGCATATTCATTAGTTGCATTAAATAAACTAAAGCCAAACGCAAATCGCTTGCAGTTTCGATATATGCAGTTTTATCACTTGCAAGTTGAGATTTAATGTATAACAAATCAGAAAGTGAAATTGCACCGGCTTCTTTACGTGCTTCGGCATATTTTAACTGTTTTTGAGTCGCTTCTAACTGTAATTTGCTATTTTTCAAATTATCTTTTGCCAATAAGACATCAATATAAAACGATAAGATATTTAAACTTAAAAGCTCTTTTTCTGTTTGAATGTTTAATTCTGATGCTTCAAAATTTAATTGGTTTTGAAGAATTGTATTTTTCAGTTTTAAGCCATTATACAATGTTACTTGCGTACTAAGCGAAGCATTAACTGAATTATTGCTGTTGCGATTCCATTCAGTATTTATAGTATTGTAATTACTTGTCGAGCTTAATTGCTGATTAACTCCTAATTGAAGATTTGGTAATCGGGCTGCTTTCGATTGTTCAAGATAAGCATTTTGAATCGACACATCGTTTTGAGCTCGATTAATATCAGTACTATTTTCTAATGCATAGTTAATGCAATCTTCAAGCGAAAAGGTCTGATTCTGTGCCGTTGAGATAAGTGGGCAAGATAAGCTGATAAATACTATTGTAATAAATTTATTCATCTTGTTATTGTTCTAATTTTAAAACAAATATCAAGACACTTACTTTATATTACAATTTGATTAGATGTTGACCAGGTTATTTTAGAAGTTTGGATGTATTTCTTCGACGAGCAAAATTTAAGAATAAAGATGATAATGTATTCTATTATGTGTAAGCACATTAACAAGCCACACGTACCAGGCTCTGCCAAAGCTTGTTAAAGAGCTTCCACTTTGGAATTGATACTTCGTAATGCCAGTCCTAAAATATATTTTTAGTTTTTCATTGTTAATTTTAAACTAACTTGACAAGTATGGTGGTTTTATCGCCAAATTTGTAATCGAGTAGATGGCTCCGCCAATAAAATCTGACGGAGTGCACCTCTCACATTTATCTGCCGGAATAGAATGAAGGCATGGCCACTATACGTACGGGTCTCGTATACAGCGGTTCATCAAGTTGTGGGAAAATTTCTTTTCCCTGTTCCGCCTATCGTAAGGCTAGATTCATCTCTCAACGAAAGCTTCCTTGCAGCATTTGGAACAACTTAACGTTCAATCCTTCGTTGTATCTGTGAGACCTCCATTTATCCTTAATGGCTCGTGTTCCAACAACTACTATGGTATCTGCTGACTTCTCTGTATATGTTACTCGAACATCCAGAGACCTCCCCAGGTAAGAGCTTTTTCCTTCGACCTATTCCTGATGCATCTACAGAAAAGAAAATTGTTGGCTACAGGCTTTACAAAGATGTGCTTGCTTACCCTCTCAATTCTGCCTATTATGCATTTCCTGTTCGTCAGTACTCCCGATAAAGAATAACCTGGATTTGATAAAACAAATCTTAGTTATTCTAAATCGGGATTGTAGTCTCGCTTCCTTCACCTCTGTTGTCGCCAACAGCTGGCTTGCGACTTACTAACAGGCTTCGCCAACTTGCCTGTAAGAGACTTTCACTCTCTGGAAAAAAAACTTCCCATCTCTTTGCTCTTGTCAAATAAATTTGCATATTTGTGCTATTTATAGAGCTTCGGGACGGGTGTGCTCTAATCACATGCTGGGCACACACACTATGCAAAATGCATGCGCTTAATTTTAACTCAGAATATTTAACTTCGTAGTAAGTTGGCTACGGTCGGACAGTCCATACTTCGTTGGACTGTCGCTCCACTCATCTTGCACGAATCGTTGTAAGCCATTTTAACACAAAATAAGAATGAATATAATTAAACTTCCAGAATCGTTAAAATTAGAAAAGTCACAACCTGTTCAAGTTTATGATTACCGTAGTTCAAAGAAAACTTCTAAACAACAAATTATTTTAAATCAAAATACATTTAGTTTTCTAATTGAAGGTAAAAAGGAAGTAGTTTTTGATAATTCGGACTTATCTATCGACAATCGCAAGTTTTTAATTATGAAATCTGGTCTTTGTTTGATGACAGAAAAACTTTCAGAAATTAATAATTACAGGAGCATCCTTCTATTTTTTACAAATGAAATTTTATCGAAGTTTATTCGAAAATTTGACCTAAAGTATATTGAGACGACAGAATATAAATCTGTTTATTCGTTTGAATACGATGAATATATTAAACGTTTTGTAGGTAGTTTGGTAGATATTTCCAAACTTCCAAAAACAGCACAAAAAAAAATAATTGAAGTGAAATTTGAAGAAATAATGCTTTATCTTATTGAATTATACGGCACTTCTATTTTATATTCTTTAACGATACATAATGATAATATTGCACAGAACTTTACTCGGATTGTTGAGAATAATCAATTAAAAAAACTCACCTTAAAACAATTGGCATTTTTATGCAATATGAGCGTATCAACATTTAAGAGAGAATTTGAAAAACATTATTCTCAATCGCCCATCAAATGGTTTCAAAACAAAAGATTAGAACACGCTCATTACTTACTTACTCAAAAACAAAAAAAATCTTCTGAAATTTATCTTGAAATTGGTTACGAAAATTTATCAAGTTTTATTCAGGCTTATAAATCAAAATATCATAGTACACCAAAACAACACCAAATAAGATGACCTTTTTGCAACAGTTTTTGAACGTTTAAAGATATGCTTTTTGATAATATTGGTTGAAATTTGTATTCAATCTTAAAAACATATCAAAATGAAAAAAACAAACTTAATTTTAGTGCTATCTTTGATGTTCTCGACAGCAATTTTCGCACAAAAAACATTCACCTTGTCAAGTAAGGATGTAGGTGGAGAAGCTACAAAAACACAAGAGTTTAACGGATTTGGCTGTTCTGGAGATAACCAATCGCCTCAACTACTGTGGGAAAACGCACCTGAAGGAACAAAAAGTTTTGCAATCACAATGTATGACCCAGACGCACCAACAGGAAGTGGATTTTGGCATTGGATTGTCTTTGATATTCCTGCAAACGTAAATGAATTAGTAACCAACGCAGGAAATGTTGAACTTAATTTAGCACCTAAAGGAGCAATACAAAGTATAACAGACCATGGTATTAAAGGATTTGGAGGCCCTTGCCCACCAAAAGGACACGGATTACACCAATATATAATTACTGTTCATGCCCTAAAAACAGACAAATTAGGTCTTGACGAAAATATAAACCCAGCTATCGTTGGTTTTAACCTTTGGAATCAAACATTAGCAAAAGCAAGTATTGTATTTTATTATAAAAGAGAAAAGTAATAACGATTGATTTTAATGTAAGTATAAAGATTTATCCCAGTTGAAAATTCAGCGAACAAAATTTTAAGGGTCATGACAACTTAAGCAATTACTAATAGATAACTTGACAAAGAATCCTCTTAAGTTGTCATGACCCAATTTTAATTTGCATCTTCGAATTTTATACAGGTAAAGTAACGAACTTACTGCATAAAAAGAACAACGGAAAATGGAACAGAAAGTTAGTTTTTTTAAAGAGAGAGTTGCACCAAGAAAAATTGTAGCAATGTTAGAGAATTGTGAAATCATCGCAACTAAGTTTAATTAAACAACAAGAGAACAGTCATTCCAAAAAACGGCTTATAATCGAGTGAATGGCTCCGCCAGTAAAATCTGACGGAGTGCACCTCTCACATTTATCCGCCGGAATAGAATGAAGGCATGGCCACTGTACGTACGGGTCTCGTATACAGCGGTTCATCAAGTTGTGGGGAAATTTCTTTTCCCTGTTCCGCCTATCGTAAGGCTAGATTCATCTCTCAACGAAAGCTTCCTTGCAGCATTTGGAACAATTTAACGTTCAATCCTTCGTTGTATCTGTGAGACCTCCATTTATCTTTAATGGCTCGTGTTCCAACACCATGGTCTGGCCGCCGGTATCTCAACCAATATCATCAATATGCGATTGCTCAGTTAAATGATCAATAAAGCCTAGGGCTTTGAGGCTCACCTCGGGGCTTCCGGGTCCCTGACGTTCCAGGTTGGAAAAATATTCGCAGATTAATGCATAGTCGAACTCGTGTATGGATTTATTTTTTTACTCATGATCGTTAAAATATTGTATCGAGACCATGGCCTGACCACAGGCTGTGAGTACCCGAAGGGTTGATAAATAATTACTACATAGAAAATCCTGCAAACCCGAAATGATCTGCAAGAAAAAAGTACCTAATCTTTGAATAAAACAGAACCGGTTAGGTTATGATACCCGATCCATACAAAATGTAATCATACTATTTTATTTGTTAACCTAAGATATCTAATCTTTTATAAAAAAATTTAGAAATACGTTGGAAATAGGTAATAAAATCTCACAACATTGTCAGATAATAAAGTATTCGACTCGTAAATGTAAAAAAAACATCACTCCCATTAATCTTAATCCTTACCAGAACCTACCCGGCTGGAAGCTGGTGATCCACTAACGGCAAAACATTAAAACAACCCGTTATTTCAATTTAACCTTCATCACAACGGATTTATCAAACTCCGTCGAAAAGTTGACAGTTTCCCGTAAAATTTTTAATTTGCAAAAAGACATTTTGGCATTGAAAAACCCTGGGAACCACAATGGTTTGGTATTTGTAAATAATTAATCAGGATAACAGTTAACATGATTTAATTTCATAGAATCATTTTAAAAACTTTTGGTGTATGAGAAAAAAGTTTTTCACATATGCTAAAATTTTCATGTTATTAACAGGAGTTCTACTTAGCTCCTGTAGCAGTTGGCGTACATTTACCGACAAAAGACCGAAAGTGATTCAGTTAGGGCCTGAAGATTGCCCGTGGAACGAGAGCTGTATTATAAAAAATGTTCCTAAAAGAAAAACGTATGGTTCTGAGTATGCCGAAAAGCAAAACAAACAATTAAAAAAAGGCAATTCAATTTTTTAAGGAGATAAACAGATATGGATTATAAAGATTATTATAAAATATTAGGTGTTTCGAAAAACGCCTCTTCCGATGAAATAAAAAAGGCTTACCGTAAGCTGGCGGTAAAATACCATCCGGATAAAAATCCGGGAAATAAGGAAGCTGAAACCCGCTTTAAGGAAATAAGTGAGGCTTATGAAGTTTTACGTGACCCTGAGAAACGTAGGAAGTACGATCAGCTGGGTTCCAACTGGAATCAATTCCAGGGTGCCGATGCCGGTGGTTTTGATTTTTCACAATTCGGCGGAGGCCGAAAAGGGAGAAGCAGATCCTATTTCAGGGGCAATATGGACGACTTGTTTGGCGATTCTGATGATGGTTTTTCCGATTTCTTCAATGCCTTCTTTGGAGGATTTGGCGGCACATCGGGAGGTTTTCGTCAACAGGCACAACAGGTAAAAGGGAAAGACTTACGCAGCGAGCTTACCATCAGCTTATCGGAAGCTTACCATGGCACTTCGAGATTATTAAATGTGAACGGCCAAAAAATAAAAATTAATCTAAAGCCGGGAGCTTATAACGGACAGGAATTGCGTATAAAAGGCAAAGGTGGTAAAGGCCGCAATGGTGGTACCGATGGCGATATTTATCTAACCATAAAAGTATTGCCAGAGAAAAATTATACGGTTAATGGAAATAATATAATTCTAAAAACGGATGTTGATCTTTTTACGGCGGTGTTAGGCGGGAAAATAAATATCAATACCCTAAGTGGGAAACTTAATATTAACATCCCTAAAGGAACTCAGAATGGAACAAAGCTTAGAGTAAAAGGTAAAGGAATGCCTGTATATGGTAAACCTGGCACATTTGGGGATTTGTTTTTACAATTAAATATTTTAATTCCCACGAATTTATCAAAAAAAGAAGAAGAGCTCTTTCGTCAATTAATGAAGATGAATGAAAATAAATAACATCTGTATAATTTTTCAAACATATAAAAGAATAAGTATATGATGGTAGAATATTATACATATCATCGCTTAAATCCTGTTATTGAATCATTTATCGAACGAATAAATGAGCTAAAATACAGGTATTATGCAAGCGACATACTAAACAGGCTGATGCAAACGGAAGATTTTAATTTCCATATTCGCAGAGCCATTGCCATCTTAAAACTTACAGGAACTCCGGTGCAAAACCATGTTACCTGTATTTACCGATCAGATGAGGGAGGTATTCAAAGAGACTGGAAAGTATCTGAATTAGCTTGTAATCTGATGATTATAAGCTTAACCTCAGATGATGAAGAAATAGAAATCATGCAACGGGCATTATTAGATTATTTGGAGATATAACAAGTTTAGGATTTATCATAAAAAAAACCAGTGCGGACAAAGTATATCCGCGCTAGCAATATAAAAGATAATCAAAATAAATTTATTCAGCCCTGGTTCGATTCTTCATTTTTTCTGGCATCCATGATTCAACGAGTGCTTTATTCTCCTGATACCATTTTTGTGCAGCTCCCAGAGGATCGTGGATCAGATTAAGATTAGGGTGGGTTTACATTTATGCATATATTTTAGGACAATCTAAAATAAAAAATCCCGCTTGCAGCGGGATCATTATTCTTTTGCGGAGAGAGGGGGATTCGAACCCCCGGTACCCTAATCGGGTACGCCAGTTTAGCAAACTGGTGGATTAAGCCACTCTCCCACCTC
>JAXHVS010000061.1:0-8352 GCA_034189025.1 Bacteroidota bacterium | reverse complement strand
AAAAATCCCGCTTGCAGCGGGATCATTATTCTTTTGCGGAGAGAGGGGGATTCGAACCCCCGGTACCCTAATCGGGTACGCCAGTTTAGCAAACTGGTGGATTAAGCCACTCTCCCACCTCTCCAATAAGTTGCACAAAATTATAAAATTGATCCATATTGACAAAAAAAACATGAAAAAAGATTGCCTTCAGTGGCAATCTTTTTCTCAATAATTAATCGCCTTTCTTTTTATCTTTTGGTTTTGCAATAGAATCTCTCATTTTTGTATCGGCATCGATGTTTTTAAATTTATAATAATCCATCACACCTAAATTTCCTTGTCTGAAAGCTTCTGCCATTGCCAATGGAACTTCAACTTCAGCTTCAATTACTTTAGCACGTGCTTCTTGTGCTTTAGCTTTCATCTCCTGCTCTAATGCAACAGCCATTGCACGTCGTTCCTCAGCTTTTGCCTGGGCAATATTTTTATCGGCATTAGCCTGATCCATTTGTAATACCGCACCAATATTTTTACCAATATCAATATCGGCAATATCAATAGAAAGAATCTCAAATGCTGTACCTGAATCAAGTCCTTTCTCCAAAACTACTCTTGAAATAGAATCAGGATTTTCTAAAACGGCTTTATGTGATTCGGCTGAACCGATGGACGACACACATCCTTCACCTACGCGGGCTAAAACAGTATCTTCACCTGCACCACCAACCAATTGTTTAATATTGGCACGAACAGTAACTCTGGCTTTACAAATTAGCTGAATACCATCCTTTGCTACGGCTGTTACCGGAGGTGTATCAATAACCTTAGGATTAACTGACATCTGTACAGCTTCCAAAACATCACGTCCTGCTAAATCAATGGCTGTAGCCATATTAAAAGGCAGGTCAATATTTGCTTTTTCGGCAGATACCAATGCATGAACAACATCAGGTACCCGTCCACCTGCCAGATAATGTGCTTCTAGATCATTCCTGTTTAAGTTAAGTCCGGCTTTTGTTCCTTCAATCATGGCTCGTACAATAATTGAGGGTGGAACTTTACGCCATCGCATAAAAATAAGTTGAAGTAAAGATATCCTTACACCGGAAACCAGTGCCTGGAACCATAATCCAATGGGGATTAAATATAAAAACAAATAAAGTAATACAATGATTCCAATAATTACTGCTATTAAAGGCCAAAATTCCATAATTATTTTAATTTAAAGGTTTTACAATAATATACGATCCTTCAATCTTTTTTACCTGAATTTTTGTTTTAGGATCAATATATGAACTTAATGATTTTGCTTCGTAATATTTTTCGTTTAAAAAAACTTTTCCATAAGGATTTAATCGGGTTACCGTCTCGCCAATATCACCAATATTTACCTCATCTTCAAGCGAGGAGCTTGATTTACCTTCTACCTTTGAGGTAAGCATCAATTTTTCCCATGTTCCGGCACGTAACATCAATATCACAGAAAGTATTGATACCCCTGCCGTTGATACTAAAATATAATGGCCTGTTGGAGTACCATATTCTTCGTATCCAAAATAAATGCCTATAAATATTAAAATAGCTCCGGCAATTCCGGCAATGGTAACTCCAGGGACAATTAAAAATTCAATAAAGAATAAAATAATGCCCAACACAATTAAAAAGATGATGGCTGTTAATGACATATTAATCTATTGATACAATTAAACCTTTGTTTTGCAAATGATCATGCATTTTTTTTAAATGGCTGTATTTACCTTTTTTGACATCACATTTACCTTTATAATGCACAAGATAAGTACACTGTTCGGCTTGAACCGAATCGTGATTACAAACATCAATCAACGAATGAATAACAAAGTCGAAATCGTGAACATCATCATTATATAAAATTAATGAGAAATCCTTTTGAGGATTCTTATTGACTTCAAAATTTTGATGTTTTTCGGTTTTTTTTCTGCTTCCCATAGTTCCTTAATTAAAAAAGCCTAAGATACAATTTTAAAACAATATAAAGATATTAAATTTTTATATTATTGAGACATTTTTACCGCTTGATCTAAAGGAATTTGATGTTCGGCAAAATAAGCATACACCTCAACTTCCTTATTCACAATGGATTCAATTTTATCTTTTAATGTAAAAGCTTCTTTAAAATCAGTAAATGATTTAATGGTAACTTTTTGCCGGTTACTTTGTTTCTCTAAATATAAATCTTTGGTTTCAGGTACAAGTGCTTTTATCTTATCAATAAAGATTGAATCGGCATCGGTTAAAATCAGATTTACAGTGTAAATAATCGTAAGATTATCAGCCTTTTCAGGCTTATCTTCTTTTGGCTTTGTTTTTACTGAGGTAGAATAACTTATTTCAGGATTTTTATCCTCTAATGTTACAGCCTTATTTATAGGAATAATTTTATCATTCTGAAAAGCAACAATATATGCATCAGAAAATCCTTTGGCTTTTACTTGTGGAAGATTTTTTTCAGCTTCACGTATAGTTCTGAATTTTCCGGCATAATATTTTAGGATATTACTATTTGGTTTTTTAATTACTGATAAGGGTTCTAACCCTTTAAAAACAGCCGGATTCTTAGTTGAGCTAAATGCTCCCAACTGAATCATATATACAATCCCGTCGGGTAATTGTTCATTAACGGGTATAGGATTCGAAGAGTTATATCGCGATGGCAATTTAATATTAAATTCAAATACATTCGATTGATCTTTTGCTTCGTCCGTTCTATCAACATAAAATTGAATTTTTTGCAAAGAGTCTTTCTCAAAAGCAGCATCCAAATGTTGCCTCTCCATTTTAGTGTTTTTTTGCTCTGATTGAATAATTTCTTTATCAAGATGATCTTCTCCAAAAAATCCATAGGTAATATTTTTCGAAGCCATATTTTGCTGTTCAATCTCGCGGACTTTTTGATAACATTTATCGGCACTTTTTTGGGTTAAATAAACCTGTTGTTCCAGTTCAATAATTTGGTTCGATAATTTCGCTCTGCTTTGCCCGTATGGGGTATGATCAAACTGTTTTCGCTTATCATCGATTATCCAACGAAGCGAGTCGGCTCTCATTTGATAACTCAAAGCTAAATTCATTAAACTGTCGTATTCCGTTTTATACAAAAAATCTTTTTCAAGCGATGGTTTGATAAATGATGCTGTATTTTCCCCTTTCGTATGTTTTGATTTGTGCCCTTCTCTGGCATCAAAGGTGGCATTTACCTTCATATCAGCCATCTGTTTAATCATTTCGAGGCTGCTTAATTCGATGTAAGGCGAATAATAGTCAGGGTCAAATTTATAAACATTATATACATTCTTTTTATTGTTTCTGTTAGAGCTCATCATGGCCAATTTATTATTGGCTGAAGGAACATACAAAATATCATCGAAGGGAGAATTTATGGGGAATCCCAGATTCTCCGGTTCGCTCCAGGTTTGTCGGCCCCAGTCCCATGAGCTCTTATATATATCATACCCACCCATGCTGTAATGCCCTTTCGATGCAAAATATAAAGTTGATCCGTCGGAATGAATAAATGGATAATTTTCATCAAACGGAGTATTAATAACCTCTCCTAAATTTACAGGCTTACTCCAGGTTGTATCCGACAATTTTGTAATACGGTAAATATCGTAATCGCCGCGGATATTATGTTTAGCGGCAAAATATAACACTTCGTATTGTTCCAGCTCATTGGGTACAAAAATTACCGTATTTTCCTCTAATGAATCTTTTTCCCAATTAAAAAAAACATTCGTTTCTATAAACTTTCCATCCAGATCATTAAATTGATACTGTTTATAAAACTCCTCTTTTACAATATTTTCTCTGCTGTAAACAGAAAGATTTCTCCCATATTTAATTAAATACATCCCATTTTGAGCCATGGAGATATAGTTATCTAACTCATAATCGTTAACCTGTTGTTTGGTGGCTTTTTCTTGAAACCATAAATAATTTTTTAACGCTTCGTTAAATTGATAATTGCGATGATATGCTAATCCCAAGTAAAAGTAAACATCATCGGGAACATCTTGTGTTGATGCATATCTTAAGGTATGAAGTGCTTTTGCAGGATTAGGATCAATATGTAATAAACAAATGCCGGTATAATAATTATACGTAGGATCTTTGGGGTATATTTTAAGCATTTTCTTGAAATAAACATAAGCATCGGAATAATTACCTTGCTTTAAATTGATATAGGCCGTTTTTAATTCATTTAATTCAGAAGAGCCATTTTGTTCTTGCGCATTTAACGTAAAAACAAGTAAAATAAAACAAAAAGTAAAACAATATACCTTGCATTTAATCATCATTATTTCACAATGTATAAATTAAATTAATACAAATTTAATATTCCTGCCCTTGGGGTGAAAGAAAAATACCATTTACTTTTTTTAATTTTTAAATTATAGTAAATTGAATGTGCAAATAAAAATCATAAAAATGTAAAACAATCCGATTAAACATGATGTTGTTATTCATGTTATTTTTTAATTTTACAAATCATTAACAGAGTAGCTATGACAATTTTGAAAGAAGGAGATAAAGCTCCAATGTTTAAAGGTATTGATCAAAATGGCGAAGAAATAAATTTAGATCAGTATAAAGGGAAAAAACTTGTTCTTTACTTTTATCCCAAAGACAATACACCTGGCTGTACCAGCGAAGCATGTAATTTACGTGACAATTATAGTGACTTTTTAAATAAAGGAATGGATGTAATTGGTGTGAGTCCGGATGATGAAATCTCTCATCAAAAATTTATCGACAAACACGATTTACCTTTTAGGCTAATTTCAGATCCCGACAAAAAGATATTAAATCAATACAATGCCTGGGGAGAGAAAAAAATGTATGGAAAAACATATAAGGGTGTTCTGCGAAAAACATACATTATCGCTGAAGATCAGACGATAGAAAAAATTTTTGATAAAGTAAAAACCAAAGACCATACCAACCAAATATTTACATCATTAAACATTTAATTAAGAAAAAAATATATTATGACAAAAGAAAAAAAAGAAACGGATATTAATAAGGAAAAACTAAAAGCGCTACAATTAACCCTAGACAAAATTGATAAAGATTATGGCAAAGGTGCGATCATGAAAATGGGTGACAAAGCAATTGCTGATGTGCCATCCATTTCATCAGGATCGATATCTCTTGACATGGCTTTAGGTGTAGGCGGGTTTCCGCGTGGCAGGGTAATTGAAATTTACGGTCCTGAGTCGTCGGGTAAAACAACATTGGCTATTCATGCTGTTGCCGAAGCTCAAAAAAAAGGCGGTATTGCTGCCATTATTGATGCAGAGCATGCATTTGACCGTTTTTATGCCGAAAAGTTAGGAGTAGATGTAGAAAATCTTTTAATCTCTCAACCCGACAATGGAGAGCAGGCCTTAGAAATAGCCGATCACCTGATTCGTTCAGGAGCCATTGATGTTATTGTAATTGATTCGGTAGCTGCCCTTACCCCAAAAGCTGAAATTGAAGGTGAAATGGGTGACTCAAGAATGGGACTTCAGGCGCGGCTTATGTCACAAGCATTACGAAAACTTACCGCCAATATAAACCGAACCAATACCTGCTGTATATTTATTAACCAGCTGCGCGAAAAAATTGGCGTAATGTTTGGTAACCCGGAAACTACAACCGGCGGTAATGCCCTTAAATTTTACGCTACCGTACGTATAGATATCCGAAAAATTGGCCAGATCAAAGAGGGTGAAGATGTTTCGGGAAACAGAACCCGAGTTAAAATTGTTAAAAACAAACTGGCCCCACCCTTTAAAAAAGCCGAGTTTGATATTGTTTACGGAGAAGGTATTTCAAAAGTTGGTGAAATTGTTGACCTTAGTGTTGAACAAAATATTGTAAAAAAAAGCGGCTCGTGGTTTAGCTATGGAGAAACCAAACTGGGACAGGGCCGTGAAGCAGTTAAACAACTCCTTAAAGATAATCCTGAACTAGCCGATGAGCTGGAAAGTAAGATTAAAGAATCTTTTGTAAAAACCATTGAAAAATAAACCATATAATTAAAACATTATGCATAAATTAAATTTAACAGCGGGATTGATCCTAATAACACTGATCATTTCCTGCTCAGGTGAAAAAAGTATAAAAACAAAAATCGGGAACCCAGCCGATACGATTCAACTATCATCCGAAATAATGACTCCTGAAGTTTTATGGTCGTTTGGGCGAGTAGGTAGTGTTCAGTTATCTCCCGATCAAAAAACCATTGCTTTTGGCGTTTCCTTTTATGATGTAGACAAAAATAGCGGCAATAGTGAAATATTTACTATGCCTGCAGAAGGTGGCGAAGCCACAAACATAACCAATACTAAAACAGGCGAATATTCGCATCAATGGCGCCCCGATGGTAAAAAAATAGGCTTTTTGAGTACCGAAGATGGGAGCCTACAGCTTTGGGAAATGAACCCCGACGGGTCAAAACGGAAACAAATTTCATCGGTAGAAGGTGGAATAACCGGATTTAAATATTCGCCCGATCAGCAAAAAATTATTTTTACCAAAGATGTAAAACTCGACCAATCCGTAAATGATTTACATCCCGACTTGCCAAAAGCAGAAGCAAGGATTGAAACCGATCTTATGTACCGCCATTGGGACAAATGGCACGATTATACCTACAGCCATATTTTTGTTGCTGACTACGATGGGACATCTATTATAAATGCGACAGATATTATGGAAGGTGAACGTTACGATTCGCCCATGGAGCCATTTGGAGGAATGGAGCAAATCAACTGGAGCCCGGATAGCAAAAAAATTGCTTATACCTGCAAAAAAATGACAGGTAAAGAATATGCACTTTCTACCAATTCTGAAATTTACGTTTATAATTTGGATACCAAGAAAACGATTAATTTAACCGGCGGATTGATGGGATATGACCAAAACCCGGTTTACTCGCCTAATGGCGAAATGATTGCCTGGGAAAGTATGGAAAGAGACGGATATGAAGCAGACCAAAATCGTTTGTTTATTTTAGATTTTGCAACCGGCGAACGCAAAGATTACACCGCCAATTTCGACCAAAATGTGCATAGCCTGGTTTGGACCGATGACAGTAAATCCATCTATTTTACCAGCGATTATCACGCCCGATTTCAGATTTATAACCTTAATATTGATAATGGAGAGATAAAACAAATTACTAAAGGTATACACAACTATCTCTCCGTAATCCCTGGTAAAGAAAAGCTCATTGGAACCAAACAAAGCATGTCGATGCCTACCGAAATTTTTGACATTAATCCAGAAACAGGAGAAGAAAACCAACTTTCTTTTGTAAATAAAAATCTTCTCGACCAGCTAAAATTTGGCAATGTAGAAGAACGATGGATTAAAACTACCGACCATAAAGATATGTTGGTTTGGGTAATTTATCCACCCAATTTTGATCCTGAAAAAAAATATTCAACCCTTTTATATTGTCAGGGTGGCCCACAAAGTTCAGTAAGCCAGTTTTTCTCGTACCGATGGAATTTCCAGATGATGGCTGCTAACGATTATATTATTGTAGCACCTAACCGACGAGGTTTACCTTCGTTTGGACAGGAATGGAACGAGCAAATTTCGGGCGACTATGGCGGCCAAAACATGAAAGATTATTTCAGCGCTATTGATGCATTAGCCAAAGAACCTTTTGTTGATGAAAAAAATCTGGGTGCTGTTGGTGCAAGTTATGGTGGTTTTTCTGTATTTTGGATTGCAGGAAATCACGACGGCCGTTTCGATGCATTTATTGCACATGATGGAATATTTAACTTCGAATCCATGTACCTCGAAACCGAAGAGATGTTTTTTGTGAACTGGGATTACGGAGGGCCTTACTGGGATAAATCCAACAAAAAAACATATGATAACTCGCCACACAAATTTGTTGACCAATGGGATACCCCCATTATGGTGGTTCACGGCGAAAAGGATTTTCGCATTGCATATACCCAGGGAATGAGTGCCTTTAATGCAGCACAACTTAGAGGTATACCCAGTAAATTTTTATTTTTTCCTAACGAGAATCACTGGGTACTTCGTCCACAGAATGGTATATTGTGGCAGCGTGAATTTTTTAGCTGGCTCGATAAATGGCTAAAAGATGATCAATAAATTTTAAACTATAATTTTACTGAAAGCCGGATTTTTCCGGCTTTTTGTTTTTCTTTCGAGATTTACTTATTTTTAAAAAATATTCTCTTTAACTATGGTTGGTGTAATCATTAGATTTTTCCATTTTTTAATGATGATTGTTTTTCTTACAATCTATCTGCTTGCATTCATTGTGGTAAAACCATTCATGATCAATTACAAACGCAA
>JAXHVS010000060.1:0-8237 GCA_034189025.1 Bacteroidota bacterium | reverse complement strand
TGTACAAGTAAAACGAACATTCCTGTTCGTTTAAATACTTCACTACAAGTAAAACAAATAAATCATCAGACAGAAATATTATTCAAGCATAATTTTAAATATCTGCAAGAAAATCATCGGACAGGACTTACTTCGGCAGGCAGTTAAAAATGTTTGATGAGCCTGCAAACAAACCATCGGACAAGAATGTCCGATGTACTTGTAAAACGAACATTTCTGTTCGTTTATAAATAACAGATCTACTTTATTCTGTAACTTTATAAAAGGAGTTTGCTTGTGCAGTAGCCGTTATAATCATATCATTGATACAAACATGCTCAGGACGTGTAACAACATAAAGAATCGCATCAGCCACATCTTCGCCATAAAGAGGTGTAAAACCCTGGTATACTTTATCGGCTTTTTCTTTATCCCCCTTAAAACGTACGACAGAAAATTCAGTTTCTACCATTCCAGGGTTTATAGCAGTAACTTTAACTTTATGCTCCAACATATCAATCCGCATGGCTTGAGTTAATGCAATTGCTGCATGTTTTGTTGAACAATATACATTTCCTTTTTCGTAAACTTCTCTTCCTGCTGTTGAACCAATGTTAATGATATGGCCACGTTTTTTTTCAATCATTCCTGGAGCGATTTTTCGCGTCATATACAATAAGCCTTTAATATTTGTATCAATCATTCGTTCCCAGTCATCAATATCTCCTTCGTAAATATGATTTAACCCCACAGCTAATCCGGCATTATTAACCAGTACCTCAATATTCTGCCAGTCATCAGGCAAACTTTCAATAGCCTGATTTACGGCCTCATTATCTCTAACGTCAAACGTTAAGATATACACTTTCCCAGAGGATTGAGATTGAATTTCTTCTTTAAGATCTTCCAGCAGTTCTTTTCTCCTTCCGGTTATAATTACATCAAAATTATTTTGTGCAAGTTTTTTGGCAGTAGCTCTTCCAATGCCTGATGTTGCTCCTGTAATTAAAGCTATTTTATTCATTTTGATAAGATTTTTTGGATTAAAAGGTTAAAAATAAACAAATATTTTCTCCTATCCATTTTCTTTCAACAATAAAATTGATAATTTAGAATATTCTAAATACGTTAAACGATTTCTTATTTCTAAAGTCAAAAAATAAAATATCCCTAAAAATTAACTTAAAATCAACATTATGCGATTAAAAAATTTTAAAAAAAACAAATTACAAACATTAGTTATGTTTGCATTGGCAGGCATTCTATTGCTTGCTTCTTTTGAAACTTTTGCAAAAAAAGAAAAACCAGAAGAAGAAAAAGATCCTGTTAATTCGGAAATTATACGCGGATTAAAATTCAGAAATATAGGCCCTGCTTTTTTCTCAGGACGAATTTCTGATTTTGCAGTAAATCCAAACAACCATTCTGAATTTTATGTTGCTGTATCATCAGGAAATATTTGGAAAACGGAAAACAAAGGAATTACCTTTACTCCTATTTTTGATAATTATGGCACTTATGCCATAGGGTGTTTAGCGATGGACCCTAAAAACCCCAATGTTATTTGGGCAGGAACTGGCGAAAATAATCATCAGCGTGCCCTGGGTTATGGCGACGGAATTTATAAATCGGTTGATGGAGGTAAATCGTGGGCCAACATGGGATTAAAAGAATCGCGACAAATAGGTATGATTGCAATCAATCCAAACAATACGGATATTGTATACGTTGCTGCCGAAGGTTCTGCCTGGGGCCCTGGAGGAGATCGAGGCCTTTACAAAACAACAGATGGTGGTAAAACATGGAATAAAGTTTTAGCCATTAGTGAAAATACAGGTATCAATAATGTTATTTTAGACCCCCGAAATCCCGATGTAATTTACGCAACATCAGAACAACGACGACGCCATGTACATACAAAAATTGGCGGTGGCCCCGAATCGGGAGTGCATAAATCAACCGATGGTGGAAAAACCTGGAAAAAAATTGAAAAAGGTTTGCCTGGTGTACACAAAGGAGGAATGGGAATAGCTATATCTCCTGTAAATCCGGATTATTTATACCTAATTGTTGAAGCTGCCGAGAATAAAGGTGGTTTTTACCGATCAACCGACCGAGGAGAAACCTGGGAGCGTATGAGCGACCATCATTCAAGTGGACAATATTACAATGAAATATATTGCGATCCGGTAGATGTAAATAAGGTGTATTCGGTTGAAACATTCTCGCATGTTACAACCGATGGTGGTAAAACATGGAGCAGGCTAAGCCTAAACGAACGTCATGTGGACGACCATGCACTTTGGATTGACCCCAATGATACAAAACACTGGATGATAGGTGGTGATGGTGGAGTTTATATTACGTATGATGATGGAAAAAATTATCGTCATGTATCCAATTTACCGGTCACTCAATTTTATCGGGTAAATGTAGATAACGATTATCCATTTTACAATGTCACCGGAGGAACCCAGGATAACAATAGTTCTGTAGGGCCTTCACGCAATACCAGCCGCGATGGAGTTACTAAAGGCGAATGGAAAGTTACATTAGGTGGAGATGGCTTTTGGGCAAATGTAGACCCTGAAAATCCCGATATTGTTTACAGTGAATATCAATACGGAAATTTATACCGATACGACAAAAAAAGCGGTGAGAGTGTTTATATAAAACCGCAGCCGGCAAAAGGAGAATTAACATACAAATGGAATTGGAATACTCCGGTAATTATTAGCCCACACAAAAATACCCGTTTGTATATGGCTGCCAATGTGCTGTTTAAAAGTGAAGATCGTGGTAATAGCTGGGAGGTTATAAGCGATGACCTGACGGCCAACATTGACCGAAATACCTGGCCGGTAATGGGAAAATACTGGAGTGTTGATGCAGTAGCTAAAGATGTTTCCACCTCTCTTTATGGAATGGTTGTATCTCTCGACGAATCGCCAGTAAAAGAAGGACTGATTTATACCGGAACAGACGACGGTGTAATCTCTGTAACCGAAGACGGTGGTGAAAACTGGAGACAAATATCTTCATTCCCTGATATTCCTGCACATACTTATGTAAGCGATATTTATGCTTCCCGATTTGATGAAAATGTGGTATACGCCTCCTTCGACAATCGGAAAAGAGATGACTTTAAACCTTATTTACTAAAAAGTATGGATAAAGGAAAATCATGGAAGCCTATAACCAATGGTTTCCCTGAAAATGGAACTATTCATACGATCGAGCAAGATCATATAAATAAAAACTTGCTTTTTGCAGGAACTGAATTTGGTGCATTCTTTTCATACAACAACGGAGAAAAATGGATCCAGCTTAAAGCCGGATTACCAACTATTGCTGTTAGAGATATGGTAATTCAGGAAAGAGAGAGCGACCTGGTATTAGCAACATTCGGCAGAGGATTTTATATTTTAGATGATTATTCTCCGCTAAGAGAAATCAATCCCACACTCGTTGAAAAGGAAGCTCACCTGTTTCCTGTTAAAGATGCATTAGTATATGTACAGACAAGCAAAAAATCCTCGCAGGGATCAACTTACTATACTGCACCAAATCCTGACTTTGGAGCAATATTTACTTACTATTTAAAAGAAGTTCCCAAAACAGAAAAACAAATCAGGCAAGAAAAAGAAAAAGAGCTTTTTGAAGCAGGAAAACCAATTCCTCAGCCAAGCTGGACAGAGTTAGAAGAAGAAGCCAAAGAAATTGCTCCGTATCTAATCTTTACCATAAAAGATGAAG
Organism: Bacteroidota bacterium; assembly: GCA_034189025.1. Lineage (GTDB taxonomy): Bacteria > Bacteroidota > Bacteroidia > Bacteroidales > UBA12077 > UBA12077. The sequence goes on along the minus strand of JAXHVS010000060.1, from coordinate 4,502 downwards.
ACGGTGTTGATGTTAGAAAAATAAATAAAAAACCTGCAAAAGGGATAAACCGAGTAAATTGGGACTTACGATATGCATCTACCTACCCTATAAATCTTAAAAATGATAAATTTAATCCATTAAATAATGATCGAGGATTTTGGTTGGTATTACCCGGTGATTATTCCGTATCCCTTTCAATGTATAAAAAGGGTGAAATTGTTCCTTTAATCGACGAACAAAAATTTACAGTTAAGCCACTGAAAAATACTACATTGCCAGCACCAAATCGAGAAAAAATGGTTGAATTTAAACGCAATTTTGCAGAGCTTGGACGAGTTATGCAGGGCGCTATTGAACTTAATAAAGAATTATTAAATAAAGTTGCCCATTTGAAACAAGCTATTGCAACATCTCCCAATGCTTCACAAGAACTTTTATTTGATGCTGAAAGCATAGAAAAAGAACTGGATGAAATACGGTTTACTTTTGAAGGCAATCAACCGAAAGCCAGCAGCGAAGAGATCCCTCCTGCTCCAGTTCCTTTAACCAGAAGATTGCAGTATGCATATTGGGGACAATCCAATTCAACATCGGCCATTACACAAACCAGTAAAATGGCTTATCAAATTATCCAGGAAGAGTTGCCTGTACTAATTGAGAAACTAGAGGAAATCAATAACGTAAAAATCAAAAACCTGGAAAACAAATTAGACAAAGCGAACGTTCCCTATACTCCAGGTAGAATATTAAAATTGAATTAATGATGGATAAGCAAATCATAAATTAATTCTTTATTCATAAAAAACCGGGTTTGATAACCTGGTTTTTTATTTTGATAAACAGCATAAATTTATTGATAAACGAACATTTAAAAAATAAACCCTACTGATTATTCAAGCGTATATAACCATAAAAAAAGACATCGTAAAAAAATTTAAAATTCAAATTTTATCAAATAAAAGTAGGGATTAATTATCATGAAAAGGAAAATTGTATTATTTTTAAGTATCGTTATCATTGCAACTATTTGTTTATCATGCACAATGACACAAAAGTGTCCGGCTTATGCAGAAAACAATACTGTAATAGAACAAAATGGATAAATTTTATTTTGTAATTTTTTTTTTTTAGTTTTGGATACACGCAAAAAGTAAAATTCTTTAACATAGAAACATTATGAAAAAAATCATTGTAGCAGTAGTATTAGCATTATTTGCTGTAGCAGTTCTAAGCTCTTGTAAAGGCCAGGACTGCCCTGCATATAGTCAAACAGACGTTGAACAAACTAACGTAAATGTATAGTAAGTAGTATTTATTCTAAAAGAATAATTTAAGTTGCTACTTTTAACCTGTCTCAAATTTTTCTATTTTTACTTTTTTGAGGCAGTTTTTTATTTATGAACAATCGTTATAGATTTTTTTTTCTTTTTATATTTATATTTATTTGCGTAATTCTTCCTGCCCAGGAGGTACCCGAAGATATGCCCAAAATATTTTATAAAAATGAAAAAACAGCAGGTATTTATCTAAATACTAACGGGTGGGGTTTAAGCTACAGATATGGTAGCAGAATAAATTATTTTGAGAAGAAAATTTATGACATCGACTTTTCCATCTTAAGGCATGCCAAGGAAATAAAATCTACCTCTTCGTTTTTAACCTCCGAATCATTCATTTTTGGTAAACTGAATCATGTTTTTGATTTAAGATTAGGCTACGGCAAACAAAATGAAATATTCCCCAAAAAAGATCCCGGTTCAGTTGCCATAAGATATTTCTATTCTTTTGGCCCCTCAATAGCGTTACAAAAACCCATATACTACAAAATTTTATACCCGGTAAACGATTCGCTTTATGTTGAACGTGAAGAAAAATTTAATCCGGACATTCACTCATCAGGCGATATTAGCGGGAAAGCATCTTTTTTTACCGGAATAGATGAAATAGGGATAATCCCCGGAGCATTTATAAAAACCGGATTTAATTTTGAATTCAGCCAGTCAGAAAATATAATTCATGCATTGGAAGCAGGCGTTATGGTTCAGGCTTATTTAAAAAACCTGGACCTCATGGCTGTTGATGATAATCAACAATTTTTGTTTGTAATGTTTATAAGCTATCGTTTTGGTAAAATTGTAAATGCACAGGATATCTCTGAAGATTTTTATAAAAGAAGGAAGAAAAAATTTAAACTTTTTTAATGCTCTTACTTAATGCTTTAACACTAGTTCTACTTCAGAATTGTTATTAAACATTTTGTGCAATAAATATTCCGGATATCGCTTATAAATATTATCATTTAAGGACTATAACCAGCACCAAAAAAATATCGAAAAACGAGCTATTTAGATTAATTCTTGACAATTTCTTGAAGAATTGGTTATTAATATATAATTTTGGGCTTAATTTTATAAACAAGTTAAAAATAGAAGAGATATGTCAAAAATAAAAGTAGCTATCAACGGATTTGGGCGAATCGGACGAAACGTATATAAAATTGCCCTGGAAAGAGATAATATTGAAATCGTAGGGATAAACGACTTAACCGATACCAAAACATTAGCCCATTTATTAAAATATGATTCAACGCAAGGAAAGTTTAACGGGACAGTATCATACAATGATGATTCGATTATTGTAAATGGCAAAAAAGTTAAAGTGTCGTCAGAAAAAAACCCGGCCAATATCCCATGGGGAGAAACTCCTGATGTGGTAATTGAGTCTACAGGTATTTTCAGGAAAAAAGAAAGCGAAAAAGGCGGTTATGGTGATCACCTGAAAAATGGAGCCAAAAAAGTTATTTTAACCGTACCGGCCAAAGATCAAATTGACAATATGATTGTTTTAGGGGTGAATGACAAAGACCTTCGCCCTGAAGATACTTGCGTTTCAAATGCATCATGTACAACAAACTGTCTTGCCCCAGTTGTAAAAGTTTTACATGATAAATTTGGCTTTGAAAATGGTTTTATGACAACCGTTCACTCCTATACCAATGACCAAATGATCCTGGATGCTCCTCATTCCGATTTAAGAAGGGCTCGCTCGGCTGCTGTTTCACAAATTCCTACAACAACAGGTGCAGCAACAGCAGTTGGTAAAATTTTACCTGAGTTAAAAGGGAAAATTGATGGCATGGCTATTCGAGTTCCTACGCCAACAGGATCAATGATAGACCTGGTAGCAAATCTTAAAAAAGAGGCATCGATAGAAGAAATAAATAAAGCAATGAAAGAGGCTGCAGAAGGGCCAATGAAAGGAATTCTTGAATATAACGAAGATCCTATTGTTTCTGTTGATATCATTCACAATCCACATTCATCTATATTTGATGCCTTAAGTACTATGGTAATTGGTAAAACCGTAAAGGTTATTTCATGGTACGATAATGAATGGGGCTACTCATGCCGTGTAGTTGACTTAATTGAAAAATTATAATATTCTCCAATAAAGAAAAAAGCCTAAGAAAAAAATCTTAGGCTTTTACTTTATAAAATACATCCCTAATACGTTTCAATCAACTTAAAGGGGACATTAATGATACTTTGATAATGTTTTCCTAATTCAAACACCGCTTCATCATCTTCTTCATAATACCAGCTAATTTGGCATTTATTATCTTGCGAATGAAAATCTTGAATTAACTGAAAAAATTCTAAAATGAACTTCGACGAACCGCTGTTTATATATTCCAGTTGAATTTCTAAGTTTGTCTCTTTTTGAGGATTTTTAAAATATTTTTCCACCCAGTCAAACAATTTATCATAAAATTCTTCAGGGTTCTCGGGTATTGAGCGGCCTGTTATTTTTAATATCCCTGTATTAGAGTCAAAATTAACGTAAGGTGTTTTAACTGTTTTTTCAATAACCAATTCTTTCATCATATTGAAAATATTTTATTTCACTTAATTGCTATTCATACCGTAATGAAACGATTGGATCTAATTTTGATGCTTTTATTGCCGGGAATATACCGGATAGCAATCCAACGATAAAACAAAGCATCACACCCCAAAATATCCATATCCATGGGATTACGAATACTCCACCAGTTATTAAAGATACAACATTTCCCATTAAAATTCCTAAAATAATGCCAAAAAATCCACCTAATTGGCCTATAAGAACCGACTCATATAAAAATTGGCGTCTTATAATCGAAGCTTTTGCTCCAATCGCTTTTCGTATGCCTATTTCCCTGGTCCTATCAGTAACGGAAACGAGCATAATATTCATTAACCCTATAGATGCACCAAATAATGTGATAATTCCAATAATGGTTGCTGCAATGGTAACATATTTAATATTCTCTATAAATAAATTTGCCAGATTATCACTTGTCTCAATGGAAAAATTATCTTCTTCGAAACTTCTCAAATTCCTAATTACTCTAAATATTCCTTGCGCTTCATTAACAGCAGCATCTAACAATTTTGGATCATAAGGTAAAACATCAATCTTAAAATTCATATTTGGCCGCGAAAAATATTGTCTCACACTTGTAATTGGCAAGATACACA
>JAXHVS010000006.1:0-4829 GCA_034189025.1 Bacteroidota bacterium | reverse complement strand
ATGAAATACTTTCATTTGTATATGAAATGATAAGATAAATATGATAAGTTACTTACAAGTTGAAAAATTAAAAAAATCTTTTGGCGATCTGGTTCTGTTTGAGGATATTACCTTTGGCATTGATAAAGATCAGAAAGTAGCCTTAGTAGCAAAAAATGGAACCGGAAAAACTACTTTGCTTAATATCATTGCCGGAAAAGATAGCCCGGATGAAGGAAAAATAACTTTTCGCCGAGATTTAAAAATTGGCTTTTTAGAGCAAATCCCACCTTTAAATAATAACAATACGATTATTGATGAGGTTTTTCATGCATCTTCAGCAATAAAAAATGCCATTGTAAAGTATAACAAAGCGATCAATACTAAAAATGAAGAATTTATGGCTGAGGCAACAGAACAAATGGAACAGCTTCAGGCATGGGATTATGATGTTAAAGTAAAACAAATATTAACAAAACTAAAGATCGATCAATATGATCAATCGATTAAAAATTTATCGGGAGGAGAAAAAAAACGGGTAGCTTTAGCCAAAGTGTTAATTGAAGAACCGGATTTATTATTACTTGATGAGCCCACAAATCATCTTGATTTGGATATGATTGAATGGCTTGAGAATTATTTAAAAAATACACGGTCAACCTTGTTAATGGTTACTCACGATCGTTATTTTCTCGACCGCGTTTGTAACGAAATAATCGAGATGGATAATTCACAGATTTTTCAATACAAAGGCAACTATTCTTATTTTATAAAAAAACGGGATGAAAGGTTAAATGCCGAAGAGGCTCAGGTAGAAAAAGCAAAAAATTTATTACGTAAAGAAGAAGACTGGATGCGGCGTATGCCAAAAGCCCGTACCCATAAAGCGAAATTCAGAATTGATAATTTTTATGAATTAAAAGATGTAGCAGCTAATACACGCAATATCGATGAAATGCAAATTAATGTGAAATCATCGCGAATGGGAAAAAAAATTATTCATATTAAAAACCTGGAAAAGCGGTTTGGCGATAAAGTTATTCTAAAAAAGTTTAGTTATAATTTCATTCGTGGTGAGAAAATCGGAATTGTGGGTGATAATGGAACTGGAAAATCTACTTTTTTAAATCTAATTACCGGAAAAATAAAACCGGACTCAGGAAGTATTGATGTTGGGAAAACAGTTGTTTTTGGCTATTATCAACAAGAGGGAATTAAATATAATGAAAATCATAGGGTAATTGATGTAGTGCAGGAAGTTGCAGAAGTTGTTTCTTTAGGAAACGGTAAAGAAATGAGCGTAAAAGAGTTTCTTAATTTTTTTCTTTTTCCATATGATATGCAGTATACACCTATTTCCAAATTAAGTGGAGGTGAAAAACGAAGACTTTATCTGGTTACTATTTTAATGCAAAAGCCTAATTTCCTTATTCTGGATGAACCTACCAATGATCTGGATATAATGACCCTGGCTGTTCTTGAAGAATATTTAGCTACTTTTGATGGTTGTGTAATTATTGTTTCTCACGACCGTTATTTTATGGATCAGGTAGTAGGCCATCTTTTTGTATTTAAAGGAAACGGTGTTGTTAAAGATTTTCCTGGTGATTACTCTCAGTTACGCGAATGGGCCATAAAAACAGAGAAAGAGAGAAAAAAAGAAATCCCATCCACCTCTAAAAAAGAAAAATCAGAAAAGCTAAAATCTACGGTAAAAACCAAATTATCATTTAACGAAAAACGTGATTTTGAGCAACTTGGAAAAGAAATTGAAACATTGGAAAAGGAAAAAGAACAATTGGAAAAAGAAATCAGCAGCGGAAAATTAAAAAGCGAAGAATTAATGAACAAATCAAATCGAGTAGGAGAGATTATGCGACTGCTTGATATAAAATCAGATCGGTGGCTTGAGTTGAGCGAATTTTTATAAAAGCAAATTTACCTATTTACTAATTTTGAACATTGCAATTATTTATGTAATTTACTTTTTTAACGAAAAGGTAGCTATGGATTCACTCAAATCACTGCAGGAAAGAGCTAAAGAACTTCAATGTATTTATAATGTTGAGCAAATCTTATCTGTTCGTTCCTCAACCATTGATAATAATTTTTATAAAATTCTTGAAATCATTCCCAAAGGATGGCAGTTTCCCAATAAATGCCATGCAATAATTGAATACAATGGTAAAAAATATGCATTAGATACTATTGAGGTTACTCAATGGTATCAGATGTCGGAGATTGTAGTTGATGATAATATTGTTGGAAAAATTACGATTTTTTATACTGATATCCCTTTTCAGGGAGAGTGTTTTTTGCCCGAGGAGAAAAAATTATTAAATACCATTGCCGATCGTTTAAGCCATTATATTTTTTCACATCAATTAAAAAATACAATGGAACACCTAACTACTCAAACGCCGGCAAAAAATGAAAATGAGCTTTTAAGAAATACCAGCGATGAACATTGGAAATGGCGTTGGCGAATGGCTGAAAAGATTGCTGAGAAAACCAATTTTGATCAATTTGGAATAAAAGCAATGTACTTAATTGGAAGCACAAAAGAAACGACTGCAGGGCCTGCAAGTGATATCGACTTACTTGTGCATTTTGCCGGAGATGAGCAACAAGAATGTAGTTTAAAAGCCTGGTTTGAAGGGTGGAGTTTTGCTTTAGAAGATATAAATAAACAGAAAACCGGCTACAGTATGGAGGAGGGAATAATCGATTTACATATGGTTACCGATGAGGATATTAAAAAACAAACCAGCTATGCGGTTATGATTGATAATGTAAATAATTCGGCACGACTTTTAAGAAAATAATTTGTATGAATTGCTATTTTGTTTCAGACTTGCATGGAAAGATAGAGAGATATGAAAAATTGTTTGATAAAATAAAATCAGGGAAACCTGATGTTTTATTTATTGGTGGCGACATTTTTCCTAATTTTTATCCTAAAAATGAATATTTATTTAATGATTTTGTTCTTGATTTTTTATTCCCAAAATTTCAACAATTAAAATTTATTTTAAAAGAACAGTACCCCACTATTTTTTTAATTCTTGGGAATGACGACCCTAAATCAGAAGAAATAAAAATGATTGAGGGAGAAAAAAAAGGACTCTGGAATTATATTCATAATAAAAAAGTACGCATAAGGGATAATGTAGTTTATGGATATGCCAATATTCCACCAACACCATTTATTTTTAAAGACTGGGAAAGGTATGATGTTTCCCGGTATGTTGACCCCGGATGTATTCACCCTACCGAAGGAAAAAGGTCGGTAGAAGAAAATATTGATATAGAATGGGCAACTATAAAAGATGATTTGAACAGTTTAGTGAGTGATGATTCGATGGAGAAAGCTATTTTTTTATTTCATTCACCCCCTTACCAAACCAATTTAGATCGGGCAGCTCTTGATGGGCAAACATTCGATCATGTTCCACTGGATGTTCATGTGGGAAGTATTGCCATTCAACGATTTATTGAAAAAAAGCAACCTTTATTAACCCTTCATGGTCATATTCATGAATCGTCAAGGATAATGGGCGATTGGAAGCAAAAATCAGGAAAAACATGGATGTTTACTGCAGCTTATGATTTTCCAAAATTAGCCATTGTTAAGTTTAACCTTGATGATTTGGATAATGCAAAACGAATTATTTTATGATTAATTTTGTTCATCGCAGAATATTCAGTAATTTCAGTGCATTAAAAAAATAATTTTCACAATGAATACTTTTGGCCATATTTTTCGGGTAAGCATTTTTGGTGAATCCCATGGTAAGCAGGTCGGTATATTAATTGATGGTTGTCCTGCTGGGCTGTCAATGACACAAGATGATTTTACCCGTGATTTGCTACGCAGAAAAAGTGGTGCCAAAGGGACAACCCCTCGTATAGAAGACGATAAGCCTGAATTATTGTCTGGTATATTTAATGGAAGAACAACCGGAACACCTATTTTAATTGCTTTTCAAAATAAAAACACCAAATCTGAAGATTATAATCAACTTCAGAATTTTCCACGCCCTGGGCATGCAGATTTTACAGCAAAATTTAAATTTGGTGGCTTTAATGATTATCGTGGTGGGGGACATTCCTCAGGCCGGCTTACTCTTGGATTAGTTGCTGCAGGAGTGATTGCTAAGAAATTAATTCATCCTTTATCTATTAATGCACATTTGATTGAAGCCGGAGGTGAAAAAAATATAGAAAATGCTATCGATAATGCGATAAATAAGAATGATTCTATTGGTGGAATTATTGAATGCAATGCCCAACAAGTCCCTATAGGGTTAGGTGAACCTTTTTTTAATTCTGTTGAATCTTTGCTTAGCCATATTATTTTTGCTATTCCAGCTATTAAAGGCATTGAGTTTGGGGCAGGATTTACTGCAGCTAAAATGTTTGGTAGCGAACATAATGATGAATTTGTTGATTCCTCAGGAATAACAGCTACCAATTTTGCAGGAGGAATTAACGGTGGAATCACCAATGGAAACTCCTTGGTTTTTAGAGTTGCCGTAAAACCAACTGCTAGTATTTCAAAGCCACAGCAGACCATTAATTTAAAATCAGGAAAACCTGGCAAAGTAGAAGTAAAAGGGCGTCATGATGCATGCATCGCCCTGAGAATTCCTGTAGTTTTAGAAGCTGCTACAGCCATTGTTTTGGCCGATTTGATGCTTGCCGAACAAAAAATTCCAAAGGTTCTATTTGAACGATCTGCTCGCTAAATTGTTATTTGTAAAATAGCAATATCCATTATTATTAACTTCCCAACCCAAAAATTACAATCAGCACGAGCCTTATTCATGTTGGTATTGAGCTTACCAGGA
>JAXHVS010000059.1:0-6290 GCA_034189025.1 Bacteroidota bacterium | reverse complement strand
ATCAAAAAATCGTTATTAAAAAAACCATTGAATTTGTAAAAGATACACTTACAAATGCCGAAGGAGGACATGACTGGTGGCATATTTATCGTGTTTGGAATTTATCAAAACATATTGCACATACCGAAACAGTAAACCATTTTATTGTTGAATTAGGAGCTTTACTTCATGATATTGCAGACTATAAATTCCATGATGGAGATGAAAAAATTGGCCCGCGTACAGCAAGAGAATTCTTACACTCATTAAATGTTGATGAAGATATCATTAATCATATTGAAAATATTATTGCAAACATCTCATTTAAAGGAGCAAATCATATACAACATTTCAAATCACCAGAGCTGGATGTCATTCAGGATGCCGGCCGGCTAGATGCTATGGGCGCCATAGGAATTGCCAGAGCTTTTAATTACGGTGGATATAAGCAACGGGAAATATATAATCCAACCATCAAACCAAACCTGAATAGGGCCAAAGAAGAGTATAAACAGACTAAAGCTCCTACCATTAATCATTTTTACGAGAAACTTTTACTCCTTAAAGATCGAATGAACACAAAAACCGGAAAAATTATGGCAAACCACAGGCATCAATTTATGGAAAAGTTTCTTGATGAATTTTATAACGAGTGGAAAGGACAATGTTAAATAACAAATCAAACGTAAATTTATTAATCATATTCCTGTATAACATTTTTTTTAAAACTATTCTCAAAGGCATTCGAATCTTTGATCGATAAATCTTATTTTTGATAAAAATATCCAACCGAATACCTATGAAGAAAAATATTGCCATCGTATGTGGCGGCGATTCGTCTGAATACATTGTTTCCATGAACAGTGCCAATCAGATAGCCCAATGGCTCGATAAGGAAAAGTACAACGTTTATACCGTTGTTGCCAAAGGCACGGAATGGATTGTTAAAAGTGAGCTGGTATGTGATCTTATTTTAAATAAGGATGATTTTAGCTTTACCTTAAACAATCAGAAAAACAGATTCGACTGCGCGTTGATAACCATACATGGTACTCCCGGCGAAGATGGAAAGATGCAGGGTTATTTCGACACACTCCAAATTCCATATACCACATCAAATACGTTGGCTTCGGCGCTAACGTTTAATAAAATTTTTAGCAAAAACTATATCAAATCATTTAATATACCCCAGGCAAAATGGATGTCGCTGAAAAAAGGAGATCCCATTGATGCCAATCGAATTATTGAAATTACTGGATTGCCTTGTTTTGTTAAGCCCAATTGCGGAGGTTCCAGCTTTGGCATTACCAAAGTAAAAGTAAAAGAAAAACTAAAAGATGCCATTGATGAAGCTTACAAAGAAGATGACGAAATAATTATCGAAGAATTTTTAGAAGGAACAGAATTAACCTGTGGATTAATAAAAACCCGTAAAAAAAATATCATCTTCCCTCCCACTGAAATTGTAAGTAAAAATGAATTTTTCGATTACGATGCCAAATACAACGGAATGGCCGATGAAATTACCCCTGCCAGAATATCCGATGAATTAACCCGTAAAGTACAAAAACTTTCATCGCAGATTTACGATATCTTTCAACTCAGTGGAATTGTCCGTATCGACTATATTTTTGTTAAAGACAAGCTCTATTTTATAGAAGCAAATACCGTTCCCGGGATGAGCGCAGCAAGTATAGTTCCACAACAGGTTGAAGCAATGGGGTTAAAAATGAAAGATATTTTTTCTTTAGCTATTGATGATGCCATGGATCGTAAAAAATATAAATAAAAACCTATGGAAGTCCGCCACACAGCTTGTCCGAGAAATTGTTACAGCACTTGCTCCTTTAAAGTGTGGACAGATAACGGTAAAGTGGTAAAAATTGACCCACAACCGTTAAATAAAGCCACACCCGAAGGTATTTGCCTAAAGGGATTAAGTTATGCAGAGCGCGTAAATTCCACTGAACGAATTTTACAACCTTTAAAAAAATACGATAAAAAATTCAGGCCCATTACCTGGGACGAAGCAATAGATGAAATCGCAGAAAAGTTAACCCACTACAAAAAAGAATTTGGCCCTCATGCAGTTCTTTTCTATGCTGCTAGTGGAATGTCCGGATTACTGAATAGAGTTAGCACCAATTTCTGGAAAATGTTTGGTGGCGCAACTACCGTTTATGGCAACTTATGCTGGCCAGCGGGTTTAGAGGCAACCAGTCTAACCCTTGGCGAAAATAAACACAACGTCCCCTGGGATTTGGAAAATGCAAAACTTATTGTAGTGTGGGGTAAAAATCCTGCCGAATCGAATATTCAGCAAATGATTCCCATGGAAAAAGCACAACAAAATGGTGCCAAACTTATTTTTGTTGACCCACGGCGAACAGCATCTAGTGAAAGAGCCGATTTATTGGTGCAACCCATTCCCGGAACCGACGGCATTTTAGCGTTAGCCATTGCAAAAATCCTTATTGATAATAATTGGATAGACCAAAAATTTATCGAGCAATACGTATTAGGTTTTGAGGAATTTAAAAATTATGTATCAACTATTGATATTGATGAAGCAAGCAGGGAATGTGGCGTTTCAGTTCCTTTCATTGAAAAAATGGCACACAATATTGGAACCATAAAACCGATGACCTTAATTCCGGGTTACGGAATGCAACGCTATACCAACGGAGGACAAACCACACGCTGCCTGCTGGCATTATCCATCATTACAGGGAACATTGGCAAACCAGGCGCTTGCTGGCACTATGCCGATTTACAGGGAGATATTTTTAGTGAGGTTAAAGAACCGGAAAACTATTATCCACCCGATAAGCCCGACGGAATTTTTCGTCGTGAAATTGCTACTGCCCGCTTAGGCGAAGATATGTTCCGTATGAATAATCCACAACTAAAGATGGCATGGGTAGAACGCGGTAATCCTGTTTCTCAGAATCCAGATAGCAATATCGTAAAAGAAGCTTTTCGACAATTGGAATTTAAAGTAGTAGTTGAACAATTTATGACCGACACAGCCTTAGAGGCAGATATTGTGCTACCTGCCAAAACTATGTTTGAACAGTCGGATATTATTTCATCATACTGGAACCCTTATGTACAGCTTAAGCAAAAAGTAATTGAGCCGATGGGTGAAGTAAAACCCGAAACTGAAATTTATTATCTGCTTGCCAAAAAAATGGGTTTTAGTGATGATGAAATTGTAAGAAACATTCCTTACCCATCAGACGAAGCCATAGATAGATGGTTGACAAAACAACTGGAACCTTTTCCTGAACTTACATTAGATAAATTAAAAAAAGAGCCGGTTTTAGCGCCAGGATTACAAGAAATTGCTTTTTCCGATTTTCAGTTTAAAACACCTTCAGGAAAGATTGAGCTCTATTCTGAAACAGCCCATCAAAAATGGGGCTTAAACCCTTTACCAACATACGAAAGAACCATAGAAGGACATCATCAAACAAAATATCCTTTCTCCTTAATGTCGCCAAATACAAAAAACAGGATTCATTCACAGTTTGGAAATCTAAAAAGCATTAAAGCGATAGACCCTGAACCTTATGCCACCATAAACTTAGGCGATGCGCTAAGTAAAGGAATTCAGGAAAACGATTGGGTTCGCGTATTTAACGAACGAGGAGAATTAATCATTAAAGTAAAAATCGATGCCAGCTTGCGGCCGGGTAACATCGTTATTGTCAATGGATACTGGCACCAGGAAGGTGCTTGCCCCAATATACTTTCCAAGGGACGTGAAACAGATATGGGGCATGGAACAGCCTTTCATGACAATCGGGTTAATTTTGAAAAAGTAAACCGATAATGGAAAAAAGTATTTTCATATTTGATTACAACAAGTGCGTAGGATGCCATGCATGTGTTGTGGCTTGCATGAATGAAAATGGATTCCAAACACCCAATCAATGGAGAAATATTTATTCATCAAACAATACCCATTATCCTCAACTTCCGTTATTTTATTTATCGCTGGCTTGTAATCATTGCGACGATGCACCCTGTTTGCAAAATTGCCCGGCTAATGCCTATTCACGAGATAAAAAAACGGGAGCCGTTATTCATCATCCCGAAAAATGTATTGGTTGCCAGTACTGCACCTGGGCATGCCCTTACGATGCACCAAAATTTAATCCTAAAGAAGGAATTATTGAAAAATGTACTTTTTGTAACCACCGAATTGAAGAAGGGCAAAAACCTGCCTGCGCCAATCTATGCCCCACCGGGGCATTGGATTTTTCTATGGTAAAATTTTCAAGACATGAATCATTACAATCAAGTCCCGTTCCGGTAGATGTTGGCTCTAAACTAAAAACCAAGCCAATAAATAATATATCAGGGCCGGAAATGGATATGAATCTGTTCACCCAACAAATTAAACCTAAAAAGGAAAAGAAAGAAAAATCAAAAATATCGGCAAAAACCGAATGGCCGTTAATTATTTTTACTATACTTTCAGCTGGATTAGTAGGGATTTACCTTTCAGGAATCACAAAAATATTTACGAATTTTGAAAAACATATTTTCATTGGAATAGCCATTCTTGCAGCCGTCTTAAGCATGTTACATCTCGGTAAGAAATTGCGGGCATGGCGTTCATTAACCAACCTGAAAGGTTCCTGGTTAAGCCGTGAAATCCTGTTTTTCACTATGTTCATAGCAGCGTTGGGTATTGATTTTTATGTATTTGATATTCCGGGAATCCTCGTTTCAGCTTTTGGGTTGCTTCTATTATTTTCCATCGATATGCTATACCAGCTTGCCACCTGGAAATGGCCTGCAAAAATTCATTCGGCACAAACCTTATTTATGACGATTACTGTTTTTGCCTTATTGGCTAACCAACCCGAAGCTTTTTATATGATTGTATTTTTTAGGTTACTACTTTATTTTTACCGAAAAATAAAATATCATCGTATAATTCACCTGATTAGTTTTTTACGGATTGCACTGTCCATAAGCTCCATGATTTTATTGAGCAAAGATTTTAATATGTATTTTGTTTTAATTCCATTAATTTTAAGTGAAATAATTGACCGGATTGAATTTTATAATGAATTAAAAGTACCGGAACCGAGAAATGATATCAAATAAGTGAATAAACACTTTTTATAAACTTCGAGTTTATTTAACTGTCATTTAAAATAACTTTATGCTACAAAAGATTAAAATCTGCTGCATTGCCAACATTGAAGAAGCTCAGTTAGCAACTAAAACCGGAGCATCAGCTATTGGTTTGGTAGGAAATATGCCAAGTGGCCCTGGCATAATCTCTGATGAAATGATACACTCAATTGCAAAAAATATTCCTTCACATATCGATTCATTCCTCCTCACAAGTGAAATCGATGCCAAAAATATCATAAACCATCACAAAAGAACAAATACCAATACTATTCAGTTGGTTGATCGAGTTAACCCGGAAACTTATCAAGAATTGAGATTAAAAATCCCTGTGGTAAAATTGGTTCAGGTTATTCATGTTATCGATCAAAAAGCAATTGATGAAGCACTGAAAATTTCCAATTTCGTGGATGCTATTTTACTTGATAGCGGAAATCCTAAATTGAAAATTAAGGAACTTGGTGGTACTGGTAGAACTCACAACTGGGATATTAGCAAAGAAATTGTAAAACAATCAAATAAGCCGGTATTTTTGGCAGGAGGATTGAATCCTGAAAATGTCCGAAAAGCAATAGATTATGTGCGACCTTATGGTGTTGATATTTGCAGTGGAGTTAGAACTCATGGAAAACTTGATCAAAACAAATTACAACTGTTTTTCAATGAAATTAAAAAATATAAATCTTATGAAGGCCAAAAGAAAAAATCATGAACAGCCGTTGGCTATTGAAAAATGGGGTTGGCGCTACCATCATATCGGGATGCCAGCCAAAGCAAAAATTCAAGATGAAAAGTATATACCACATTTAAAATTCTCTGTTGGCAGATTTGACACCAGCCCTTTTGGGATAGAATGGATGCGGTTTGATGATGACAGTCCATTAGACGAGATTATAAAAACAATACCACACATTGCGTTTGAAGTAGATAATTTGGAAGAAGCGCTTTCATGTGCCGATTTTCGAATTCTTAATCAAACCAATGCTCCCTCAAAAGGTGTTCGTGTGGCAATGATTGAACATCAAGAAGCACCTATTGAAGGATCAGTTTAATATTAGGGTGGAAATATCAAATATTATTTTATGATAAACATCATTAATACATTATTTATTGTCACCAGCGTAGTATATAGAGTTATTTTAGTAAAATAAAAGTTAATG
>JAXHVS010000058.1:0-4826 GCA_034189025.1 Bacteroidota bacterium | reverse complement strand
TGTTCAGTAAAAAAAGATTCTGGCTCATCTGGTTAAATGCCAGCTTTATATTTCCTTTGGGATCAGTTTCGAAATTGAGAGAAACCCTTATCTCAGGACTTTTGTACCATTTAACAGGTTCATTTGATGCAAAATGCAAAGTATCGCTAATATTGCTTAATGTAGTGGGTTCGTTTTCGTAGTACTGATAAACCTGATCTTTTCCTAAAGCAGTATAGATGGAGTACCTGAAACCAGCATTAATTGTAAACCAGGAGGTAAGATTGTATTGATCGGACAGGTAAATCGCTGCTTCGACTCCTTTTTCGGTGCCATGATTGATGGTTTGATGTATAGACTCTGTACCATAGGGTTTTACAGTTCCCCGGTTAAGAGAATAGTAGATCCCGTTTATCCCATAATCGAGCTGGTGTTTTTCATTAAGGATTTGCATAAAATCTGTTCTTATCTCATAATGATTAATTTGATAAGGATGGTTGTAGGCTTCTTTAATAACCTGTTTATCAATAGTGTTAAAAGAGTATTGATATCCCACCAGAGAACTATTCATGCGAAGCATGGAATTAAACTTATGATAGATATTGATCGAAGCACCTTTGTTTGAATAATCGTAGCTATTAATATCGGCTAAATTAAACTGATCATCACTTGAATAGATAAATGCAGAAAGAGAGGTATTTTCAAAGTCGTAGTTTAATCCAAACGAAAGATCGTTAAATATTGCATTGCTGTTTTTGATGGTTGGATCTTTTATTTTGGACAGAATCCAGTCAGAATACAATGTTCTTGCACTCAACAAAATGGAGCTTTTATCCTTTTTGATGGGGCCTTCGAGAGTAATGTTAGTCGAAATTGGATTAACCCCTCCATGGAGGCTGAAGTTTTTTCTGTTTCCCTGACGGGAAGTGATATTAAATACAGAGGATAGCCGTCCTCCATACTCGGCAGGAATATGCCCTTTATAAATGGAAAAGTCTTTAATAATATCCGAGTTAAACGCTGGAAAAAAACCAAACAGGTGAGAGGTATTATAAATGGGAATATTGTTAATATAAAATGCATTTTGATCGGAGCTTCCTCCTCTTACATTCAGTCCCGAGGAGCCTTCGCCAACGCTGACAATACCGGGAAGCATCTCCGAAACTTTAATGATATCTTTTTCACCCATCATTACAGGAATAGATTTAATCTGATTTGCCGTGAGTTTCTCCATCCCTGGATCTTTGTACCGGACATCCATCTGTCGATCTCCTTTAATCACAGCTTCTTGGAGATAAAAGGTGTTGCTTTCCATTTCAATTTTCAAATTTGCATCCGAATAAACTTTGAGCTTATATTTACGTGGTTTATATCCCATGGATGAGAAATTGGCTATAAAATCGCCTGCTGGTAATAGAATGGTAAAGTAACCTTTTAAATCCGTAGCTGCTCCTGTTTTTGTTTCTTCAATATAAATTGTCGCTCCTATAATTGGTTCTCCGGTTTCTTCATCGGTAATTCGTCCTGTAATGTTGACAATTCCATGGCTTTGAATGTTTCTATTGCCAACGGTTAAGGTTTCCAAAACATCCGGACTTCGTCCGGTGTAATAACGATCTTCACTGGTTGTTGTTTCATCTGGCCCGGACGATTGTAGGGTGTCCTTTGTTTTCTGATTAAAAACTGGAATCCCAGGTGGGATTTCTTCATTGTTTAAAATGACAATATGGTTTTGCCATTTTGAGGGGATTTGTTTTGTCCCTTCTAATACTTTAGCTAAAGCATCCATTACCGGAATACTATCCAGAGTTACCGTAATCCGTAGAGAATCTCCAAGCAGAGGATCATAAAACACCCTCGTATTTGTCTGTCTTTCAACGAGATATACAAACTCATCAAAGGAAATATTTTTTACGTTGCAGGTAATCAATTGATTCTTTTGAGCGTTTCCCGGCACAGAGAACGAAAACAGCAGTATTACAATAAAAAAATTTTTCAAAATTCTAGTTGATTACAAAAATGAATGATTTGGTTTAATTCGCTGTCTGAGATTTTTTTAATTTTTAATCCGTTTTGTTTTAGAAAATTTTTGATTGCCTGTTTTTGTGATTTATTAAAATGCGATATAAATGTTCTGTTATTTCTAAACTTATGTTTTTGATTATTGATTTGAAGATACATGGTTTTTTGTGGTTTAGAAAAACTCCAGTAACTATCTCCTGATTTGTTGATTAACTCAAGATTTTTTTCCCAGAAATAAAGAACAACATATTTCCCCTGGCCAAAAAACTGGTAAATTTCATAGGTGTTATTCTCTGTATTTTTTATCAGTTTGAACTTTCTAGAATTCAAGGTAAAAGCGTCAACTTTTTCTTTATTTAACTGAATGGTTGCGGTTTTATAATCGGTTTCAAATTGTAACAGGATTTCCTGGTTGAAGATATCGTAGTTTAAAAGGTGATTGATATATGTTTTGTTATGAATGATAACCTCTCCCGGCATAAAATCATGTTGGGATAGATATTGAGAACCCTTAACTGATGGAGGTGGTATATAAGAATATACCTTCCCGTTGTATAGGACAGGATCAAGACCATAAATGGAGTCAATAGTTTCCTGGGAATAGATCGTGAGTTGTTTAAAAAAAAATTGAAGGATTAAAAAGATTATTAAACGTTTACTCATGTTTCTTCCCATAGGTATAGATTATTTATTCCTAATGTTCATTTATTATGACGTTAGAATTTACCTAACGTTTAATTTGTTATTTCATAAATTTTAACAAATGTAGTTATTTTACCATGTTCTTCAAAAATTCTTAAGAAAACAGATAAGAAATCAATTGTAAGCATAAAGTTTTTGGGATAATTAGCTATTGGGAGATCCCTCGATGGAGGTTAAGAATTTCATCAATAAATCTTACACTTACCGGGAAAGGCTGTTCGTATAAGTTATAGCTATTCTAACGAAATCTTAGTTTACCGGCAATAATTTTATAATAAATCCGGGTTTTTCTACTGCCACATAAATAAATCCGTCGGGGCTTACATCAACATTCCTGACCCTACCTATACCTTCGAGTAATCTTTCCTGCGCAACAACTTTATTTCCATACAGTTCAATGCGCTCAACATATTTTGCACGTAAAGCACCAACCAGAATATTATTTTTCCATTCAGGGTAGCGGTCGCTATCCACAAATGTCATTCCGCAGGGCGCAATCGAAGGATCCCAGTAAATGATGGGTTGCTCCATGCCTTTTTTTTGGGTAATGTCGGTAAAAGTAGTGCCATCGTAGTTAATTCCGTAAGAAATTACTGGCCATCCATAATTTACTCCTGGCTTGATTAAATTTAGTTCATCGCCGCCTTTGGGCCCATGTTCGGTGATCCATATTTCTCCTGTTTCAGTATGCATGGAGGTTCCTTGCGGATTCCTGTGTCCATATGAATATATCGAAGGCATAGCTCCTTCGGTATCAACAAATGGATTGTCGTCAGGTATAGAACCGTCATCATGGATGCGATGTATTTTGCCGTTGTGATTTTCGAGGCTTTGCGGATTCACGTCCCTTTCGCCTCTGTCGCCAATGCCAAACCACAAATATCCGTCTTTATCAAATTGCAATTTACAACCCCAGTGATAGGTTTTGGGAGAGTCTGGTTTGCCATCAAAAATTTTCTCCTTATCAATCAACTTATTACCTGATATTCGGGCACGCATAATGGATGTGTTTCCTGCATTTTTATCTTCTTTAGAAGGGTCAGAGTATGCAAAATAGAGCCATCCATTTTGTTCGTAATCAGGATGTAATCGCAAATCTAGTAAGCCACCCTGATTTACAGCCAAAATATCAGGCAAACCATCCATTTTTGTCAGCACACCGTTGCTAAAACTATATAAAATACCCGATCGCTCGGAAATTAACATGTCGCCATTAGGCAAAAATTCCATTCCCCATGGGACATCAAGTCCATCTACAATGGTGTCAATAATAAATTTCTGTTTTTCTGATTCTATAATTCTTTCGGTAGAAAATGCAGGTTTTCGTTTACCATGATCTTTGGGTACTTCTGCCCGAATATATTTTGCAAGCGCAAGTATTTCTTTATCGGTAAAAGCATCCTGAAAAGCCGGCATACCCATTTCTTCCAGCCCAAACTTAATACTTTTGAAAGCAGCGTCATCCGTACGGGCATCCATCCATTCACTTTTGTCAAATCGTTCCAGATTCTCTCCATGGCAACCGGCACAGTAATTGATATACTGCTCCCTGACTTCGGACACATTGTAACTTTTCATTTTCAATGATTTCTCTGAGTTGCTATAGCCTGATTTTATCCATACATAAAGTGAGATGCTAACGATTATCAGAATAAAAATAGTTAAAGTGAATTTTGTGGTTGATTTTGACATGATATTTAGTTTTTTGTGATTTCTGAATGAAGCTGCTGAACTTGTTTATAAAAACACATTAACAAATGTATTAAATATCATGTTTGAAGTCAATATGCCTTAAAAGTGTAAATCTAGCGCAAGCAATGGAATCTTTATAGTACGCACTGCAAACACTCGTGGGTTGCCTAAAAACGGCTACAATAGCAAATCTAATAAGTAAGGGAACTGTAATTAATGTTGCATTTATATTCAAAATGAATTTTATAAGGATCTAAAATTAATGGACACTTTGTTTATTTATTTTTTTTTTCGTTGTTTGGCAAAATGAACCGTATAAATACCAATAACAACAATAATCCCACCGATTATTTGCCATAGGGTAAGTGCTTCGCCCAGCAAAAGAAAAGCAACAACACCTGTAAGTACCGGTTGGGCAAGTAATGTTGGAG
>JAXHVS010000057.1:4064-11309 GCA_034189025.1 Bacteroidota bacterium | reverse complement strand
AAAGAAAATAAAATTGTTGATCGAAAAATATTCTTGGAGGAAGATCAAGGCGATGTAGCTAAAATTGACCAATTAATTAAGGATATTGAATCGAATTACAAATTCCCGATTTTACTCAAAAAATATCTATAGCACAATTCAAAAATTATTGGTTTTAATATCGATCCTAATTTTAATAATGCGTTAGATGGACTCATTATCCTTGATATTTTTGATGTTCCTCAAAATTTTATTAAAGGTTTATCAAAAGAATTGAATGATGAGTTGATACCGGAAAGGTTTAATTTCTCATCCACGATGTTAGTGAACGAGTTTGAATCAGAAAAATAGCAACGTAAAATTTTCGGGCAAAAACTTTGGAGGATTGTCAATAAGTTCGTAGATAACTTGCCTGTAAATAATTGCTACTATTTATGGCAGCAGTGAATTTTATTCAATAATAATCTACTGACAATTATTTATAATATTTTCCGGTTGTACATCCCTGCAAGGTTAAATGTCATCGGACAGGACTGCCAAGGGCAGCTTGCCTGTTAGGCAGAAAGGTTAAAAATGTCCGTTGTACTACAATTTATGCAAGCCGCTTAGCGGTTAAATTTATCCAAAAATTGCCGGGTTGTTTGAATCGTTGCATACGTTCTGTTTAAAGAGCTAAGGGTAGAGTAATGCACATCAATCGCCTTAATGGTTTTATCTGCATATTTTAAATCTCTTGTTGCACAGGCATCTCCAATTACCGTGCATTTAAAACCCAAGTCAGATGCAGCTCTTGTAGCAGCTTCTACACACATGTGGGTTTGCATTCCACATATTACTAAATCAGTAATTTTATTGTTATTTAAATAATCCAGTAAATCGGTATCAACAAAAGCATTTGCCTTGTTTTTGGAAATTACTTTTTCATTTTCATGTGGCATCACTAAAGGGTGGATATTTCCACCCGTACTTGCATTATGTCGGATATGGATAATGGTTAATTTCTGGCTCCGGAATTCGTTTAGTAATTCGCTGGCATTCATCGCTGCCTCTTCCGGATTTACTAAGGGGACAGAACCTTTCGGGAAATAAAATTTCTGGATATCAATGATAAGAAGTGCTGTTTTCTTCTGGTCAGTATTGTGTTGTGCGAATAACGTATAAGATGTTGGGCCCAACCACAAAATCAATATTGAAAGCAAAAATATTTTTCTCATAAACTCTATTTTTAAACAATGATCTGGAATAATTTAATCTAACGTAATAAACTCATTCTGTTCGGTAAACTTTATAATTTCGCGTATTACATCCTTCATCTTCTCTTTATCTGTAAGTACCATTCGGTGGCCTGCATCGTCAATAGATACAAATTTTTTAGATTCTGAGGGCATCAACTCATATAAAGTTTTTCCCATTGCAGGGGGAATAAAATCATCATCTTTACCATGAATAACAAGTACCGGTTTTTCAACCTTTTGAGCCAGTGGTTTATTGTTGAGTTTGTAAATTTTTTCATCGACATCGAGTTTTAAAAATGGGCGTATAATCCAGGGTAGGGCATCTTTAATTAAATAATCCTCCAACTCTTCGAGTGAAGTAAAGGTTGACATAATAATTACCTGATCGATAAAATCTTTCTTTAAAATATTTAAAGCTACATAACCACCCATTGAATAACCCATCAAAAGAGTAGGGAGGTTGTTATTTAAATTTTGGTTAAAAAATTCAAGGGCAATATTTCCATCGTTTACAATTCCTTCAATAGTGGGCTTACCATCGCTTAACCCGTAACCACTGTAGTTAAAGGTAAAAATATTTACATCGGCTTGATTGGCAAGCTCATTAAAAAAGGGAACGGCCGAACGGACATTACTGCCATTGCCCGAGAGATATATAAAATTGAATGCTGGATTATTCTCAGTAATATGCCACAATTCAAGTTTTGTTGTGTCGGTATTTGCCACAAAATATCTTTGAAAAGAAAAATGTTCATCCAATGAGTATTCTTTGGTCGGATTAAAAATCTCCGATTCGGTAACTTTTTGGTTAATACAACTCTGTGTTATTATTAAAAGCGTTAGAATAGCTACTATCGTTTGCCATTTATTGATTTTCATACGTTTTATAATTAGTAATTTAAATGTATTATTCATAACAAGTAAAGTATTTTTTTGTTTAGCAATCGTTAATTTTAAAAAACATTTTATATTTATAAAAGTAAAATCTTAGGATATCTCATTTTTAAAAGATTTTTAGTAAGTTTGATATAAATAGTTAATAAATTTTTATGAAAGAAGTTTTAACGCCCATTGCCATTATGCAAAATATGGTAGATAAATTACAAAATTTCTACCCTAATCACGATCAAAAGGCCAATGGGATAATCCAATTTTATTTTACCCATGAAAATAAAAATTACAATTGCTATATACAATCAAATCATAATACATTAAAACTATTTGAAGGAATTGCTGAAGATCCAAATGTAAGTGTCCGTTCTAGTTTTTACCATTGGCTCGATTTGGCATTTGGCAGATTAAATCCATTTATAGGAATAATAACGCGTAAATTAAGATTTAAGGGGGATATTAAATTTTTCAAAATAATTCCAAAAAAATCATTAAATAAAAAATTACTAGTACCCGATGACCCGATAACAAAATTCGAGAAAAATCCCTCAAAATATTGGGAAAAACCTCAAAAAATAGTAGTTCTTAATGCATCCCCACGCGGAAAAAAAGGATATACAGATTTTTATTTAAAACCTTTTATAAAAGGAATGCAGAAAAAATCAGTGGTTGTTACTTATTACCTCAATCAATATTCGATAAAACCTTGTATAGGATGTTTTTCCTGTTGGATTAATAAACCTGGGGAATGTATTTATCAGTTTGAAGATAATTTTAATCAGTTAGCCGAAAATCTATCCGACGCAGATATCATTGTATATGCTTTCCCAATTTATGCTGACAATATTCCTGGAGTATTAAAAAACTATTTTGACCGTTCTGTTTCGCGCGCTTATCCTTATATGATTGAAGGTATAAATGGCGTAAGACATCCCAGGAAACATATTCATAAAAATCAGTCGATGGTTGTTTTTTCAATTTGTGGCTTTTGGGAGATAAAGAATTTTAAACCAGTAAAAGCTTTTTTTAATGCATTGGCACATAATCGTCATTGTCCTGTTGTTGGAGAAATTTACCGGACAACTGCCATTGGATTATATGATAATCCTTTTCTCTTTAAAAAATTAAATCAGGTTTTGGCGGCTTTAGAAAAAGCAGGTGAAGAGGTTGTTTCTTTTGGAAAAATAAAACGCAAAACGCAAAAGATTATTCATAAAAAATTAAAACCTACAGCGAATGATTTAGACCGAATTAACGAATGGTGGAATAAAAAAAAGGGAAGCAAAGCATTTGATTATTAGTAATTTTAAATGTTAAGGTATTCTTTCCTGCCTACCTTTTCTCCCTTCTCTATCTTTTCTTTCAGAATGCCTGTTCATTCTTCTTGGACGTTTATCAAAATCCTGGCCGTCAATCATTCGCATAAACAGATGTTGTAAGTGTTCCTGCTGCTCTTTGTTACAAAGCTCCTTAAGGTCTATAAAATGATGATAAGTATTTCGTTTTAATTCATAATGTAAAGTACCTATTTCACGTGCTATTTGGTCTAATTTATCGTTATCAGGATTTTCTTTCGAAATTTCTTCTACCATTTCTAATCTTTTGTTATGTAATGCTCTCGCAATTTCTCTTGACTGTTGCCTGTTTTTTTCATTTATCTCCCTAAAATGGATATACTGATCCCGTGATAGCTGTAGCTCATTTTTGAAAAAGCGATACATCCCTTGTTCATCAACCTTTTGTCTGAATTGAACGTAATCATTTTCAGGAGGTTGCGGCTTGGTTCGGTTTTTATAAATAATAGTCGATAACGCAGTAATATTTACCACTACAAGAAATATAATCAGGCCTATGATTAAATGCTTTTTGGTTTGGGTATTCATAATTTTAAATTTTTCTAAAATTCCTTATTATCTTTTTCTTCTTCTGAAAGAAATACATTTTCAATCGATTCAATCTGAAAATCGTTCAGATATTGATATTCGACAAATGCTTCAATATAATCATCTTCCAGGGCTTCATTTTTAGCTAAATTGCTTTCGTAGCTACCTGTACCTGAACCAATGAGTATCCCAATATATACTGCTAAAATCAACGATGCCATATAAATTACTGGTTGTAAAATTTTTTTTGCTAATCCGCTACTCCATACCGACTCGGTTTGTTCTTTTTTATTTTCCATTCGTTGTTTTAACCGGGTATAATAAAATGGCTGTTCGGGCAGGGTTTCTCTATCGTTTAAATGATTTAGTGTTTGAACCAACTTCGTATAAAGTGCCGAACACTCCGTACAATTTGTTATATGATTTTCTATTTCATCTTTTAATGGAGGAGAAAGCTCTCCCAGATGATAACGATAAAAATATTTATGTATTTTATTGCATTTCATGTTAGCTTTTTTATAGTTAGACAATTAAAGTAAACAGTTTATTACAAGCTGATTAATTTTTTTTATAATAATCGATAATGATTTTTTGCAATTTCTTTTTTCCTCTGTTAATTAATACCCCAACTTCTGATACATTTATTTGCATAATTTCTGAAATTTCTTTGTATGATAAATTTTCAAAATGGCTTAATGCGATTGCAGTATTTTGTTTTTCTGGTAATTTTTTTAAGGCATTATGCAACACCTTTTTATTCTCATCCATTTCCATGTCTTCATCGGGCAGCAACGCATCATCTTCAGGGTCAATTTGTTTTTTCTCATCGCCAAAAAGAAGATCAAGGCTGGCAAACCATCTATTCTTTTTCCTTGAACGCAAAAAGTTGAGCGATTTATTTACAGCAATACGGTACAACCAGGTTGTTATTTTCGAATCGCCCCTAAATTGATCAATAGACTCATAAATCTTAATAAATACTTCCTGCGAAACATCCATCGAATCATTAAAATCATGCAAAATATTATTGCATATATTTAATACCATTTGATGATATTTTTCAACAAATTGTTTGAAAGCGTTTTCGTCTCCTGATATTATTTTTTCTATCAATAAATTATCGTCCATGGATGGTTGTTACCAATTCAGTTTTTTATCTGACACTTACAATCTGTTTTTATTACAATTTTAAAGGTAATATGTTTTTATAAATTTTCGAACATATTAATCCATCAATTGTTTTTATTAGAAATTACCATAATTAAAAATTTATACTATGACAAAACTGGATGATATTTTTCGAAAATTGTGGGTTGATTATACAACCCAGAATCCTTCGGCGCAAAAGGTTTATGATCTTTTTTCCAATGCCGGAGAGAAGGTGCAAAATGATCATATTGCTTTTAGAACTTTCGATCACCCGAAAGTAAATATTGATGTTTTAGCTACACCTTTTGTTAAAAATGGATATGAAGAGAAAGGAGCTTATGAATTCAAAACCAAACATTTGCTTGCCAAACATTTTGAGCATAAATTGGAAAAAGATGCACCCAGGGTATTTATCAGTCAGCTTAAAACAAAAGATTTTAGTAATTTTTTACAAAAAATAGTAAATGATATAGTTGAAAAAGCCCCGAAACAAAAGCTTCAATCAGAAGAGTTAATATTTGCCGGGAATGTATGGGGAATCCCATCCTATGATACATATTTGAAATTGCGTGAGGAGTCTGAATATGCTGCATGGGTCTATGTATATGGTTTTCGTGCTAATCATTTTACTGTAAGCATAAATGCACTTAAAAAGTTCGATAATATTGAAAAAGTAAATCAATTTTTAAAAGACAATGGTTTCATATTAAATACTTCGGGCGGTGAAATTAAAGGAACAAAGGAAGAATTACTCCAGCAATCAAGTATTATGGCAAACCATATCGATGTTGCCTTTAAAGAAGGGAAATATAGCATACCAGGATGTTATTATGAATTTGCTCAACGCTATCCTAACGAAAAGGGAAAACTATTCAGTGGTTTTATTGCTAAATCGGCCGATAAAATATTTGAAAGCACTAATTATTATTATGATAAAAAATAAGATTATTTGTCATCGATAAAAATAATCTTTCAACCAAAATCATTTTTCTCTCGCTTTTATGAGATTTATCTTTTCTAATTTTTATGTTTGCAAGAACAATTTAAAACTGCCGCATGAAAATAAGTGGATTTACAATGGGTAAAAATGTGGATAAGTTATATTATCCCATAAAACCCGCTATCATGTCAATATTACCAATTGTTGATGAGTTTATTGTGGCCCTTGGACAAGGAGACGAAGATGATAAAACCCGCCAGGAAATAGAAAGCATCCGGAGCAATAAAATAAAAGTTATCGATACCGTTTGGGATTTGGAAAAATACCCTGATGGAATGGAAAATGCTCATCAAACCGATATTGCTAAAAGTAATTGTACAGGTGATTGGTTATTTTATTTGCAGGCGGATGAAGTAATTCACGAAAAATTTCTACCCACCATAAAAAAAAGATGCGAAGAATTGCTTGACGATAAAGAGGTTGAAGGATTACTTTTCAGGTATAAGCATTTTTGGGGCGATTATAATCATTATCATATCTCACATAAGTGGTATAAAAACGAAATAAGAATTATCCGCAACGATCCGGAAATTCATTCGTGGGAGTCAGCCCAATCATTTCGCAAAATTCCAAATTTTGATGGCATTCATTACCGGCAACAGGAAGGAACCTATAAGTTAAAAGTAGCTAAAGTAGATGCTGAAGTTTATCATTACGGATGGGTAAGGCCACCTTCATTGATGAAGAAGAAAATGAGAGCATTGGATACGATTCATAAAGGGGAAGATGGGGCAGAAAAAAAAATAAATTTCTATCGAAATTTTGATTATGGCCCTCTTAGTATGCTCACTAAATTTAAGGAAACACATCCGGAAGTAATGAAAGACTGGATAAACAAATTCGACTGGGAAAATGAATTACAATATTCAGGTAAACCCGCAAAGACAAGAAAAAAACATGCCCACGAAAGAATTAAATACCGATTATTAAGCTGGATTGAAAATAATTTATTGGGCGGTAGAACCATAGGTGGTTTTAAAAATTATATTCTTATAAAGCATTAAAAAAAACCGTATGTTCATAAAATGTCGTTAAACACACAAAACTTCCTGTAATCTCTTTGTGTGCAATTTTAGCAAAAGATTATCTTTGTATTAAATCATTACTA
>JAXHVS010000057.1:1367-3964 GCA_034189025.1 Bacteroidota bacterium | reverse complement strand
GAAAAATATAAAATTGGAGGATTGATATTTTTTCAGGGAGGCCCTGTGCGACAGGCAAAACTAACCAATGATTACCAATCTGTTGCTGATATTCCATTACTGATCGCTATCGATGGAGAATGGGGGTTGGGCATGCGCCTGGATTCTACAATAAATTACCCTCGTCAGATGATGCTGGGGGCTATTCAAAACGATTCATTGGTTTACCAGATGGGATACGATATTGGCGAACAACTAAAACAGCTTGGCATACACATTAATTTTGCTCCGGTAGTTGATATAAATAATAATCCAAACAATCCGGTAATAAATGTACGTTCTTTTGGCGAAGACAGGATTAATGTAAGTAAAAAATCAATAGCTTATATGAACGGCATGCAAGATGCAGGAATTATTGCCGTTGCTAAACATTTTCCCGGCCATGGCGATACAAACATAGATTCTCATTATGATTTACCTTTAATAAGCCACCCGAGAGAAAGATTAGACTCGTTAGAGCTATTTCCTTTTCAGCGAATGATTGATGCCGGAGTTAAAGGTGTTATGGTGGCACATCTTAGTGTTCCGGCTCTTGATCCCTATATTAATATCCCTACCACCTTATCTAAGCTGGCAGTTACAAATTTGCTAAAAAATGAAATGGGTTTTAATGGTTTGATTTTTACTGATGCGCTGAATATGAAAGGAGTTACCCAGAATTTTAAATCGGGCGATATTGAGTGTTTAGCGCTTAATGCAGGCAACGATGTACTTCTTTTTCCTGAAGATGTCCCAAAAGCAATTCATAAAATTAAAAGGCAGGTAAAAACAGGTAATATTCCGGTAGAAAGAGTTGAAGAAAGTTGCCGCAAAATCCTAGAAGCAAAATTTCAGGCAGGCCTTCATCAATATCATCAAAAAGAAGATTATGTGCAACTTGAAAATCTGGAAAATGATTTGAACCAAATCATGTATGAAGTTACCCGCCGTGAGTTGATTAAATCGAGTATAACGTTAATTCATAACAAAGACGATATTCTTCCGGTTAAATCATTAGCGAAACAAAAGTTTGCTTCTTTGGCTTTTAATACAAACGAAATAACTACATTCCAGAAAACACTCTCAAAATATGCCAACGTTGATCATTATATATTTGATAACTCGCAGGCCGATATTATTTATGATATGCTAAAAGACTATGATGTTGTATTTACCAGCATCCACAACACTTCTTTCTGGCCGGCAAAAAATTATAAAGTGAAACAGGAACATTTGCAATTTATGGGCAATCTGGCCCAAAAAACAAAAGTTGTATTTAGTGCTTTTGTGAACCCATACAGCCTTAAAGAATTTTTCAGATTACAGGATTTAGATGGGGTTTTAGTTTGTTACGATGATGAACCAACCATTCAACAATATGCAGCACAGGCTATTTTCGGCGGCATAGAAGTATCCGGTAAATTGCCGGTATCTATTAACAATGATTTTCCTGCCGGAACAGGAATTACGATAAAAAAAAAGATTAGGCTTCAGTATGGTATCCCTGAACAGGTAGGAGTTTCATCAAGAAAGCTGCAAAAAATTGATTCAATAGCAGAATCTGCCATTGAAAATTTAGCTACTCCTGGTTGTAGAATTCTTGCAGCCCGCAATGGGGTAGTTTTTTACGATAAATCTTTTGGCTATCATACGTATTTAAAAAATGATAAAGTAGAGGAAGATGATATTTATGATATTGCTTCCATTACCAAAATTGTTGCTACCATGCCCTCTTTAATGAAGCTTTATGAGCTGGGATTATTTTCGCTTGATGCTAAATTATCGGATTTTTTCCCTGAATTAGATACAACAAATAAAGGCGATTTGCTTGTTAAAGATGTTTTAACACACCAGGCACAGCTTAACGGATGGATTCCTTATTATTATTATACCCTTCAAACGTTATATCCTGATAAAGAATTATTAAATATAAATTTTTCTGAAGAGTACCCATATAAAATCGGAAATCATTCGTATGTCGCCAAAAACTTTATGTTTAAAGACGGTATTTATTCTCATCATAAAAAATATGGTTACAACACAAAAGTTGCCGAAGATTTATATATTATTGATTCTTATAAAGATTCAATTTTTGATATGATTAGATCATCAAAACTGGTGGATAAAAAGGAGTATCGATACAGTGATTTAGGCTTTTACTATTTTTATAAAATTATTGAAAATTATACCGGCATAAAATTTAAGAATTTTGTCGATTCCTGTTTTTACAGGCCTTTGGGTGCATATCGAACTGGTTTTTTACCTTTGGAACGATTTGATAAGTCTGAGATAGTACCAACTGAAAATGATTTAATTTTTCGTAAACAATTACTTCACGGATACGTGCACGATCCCGGAGCGGCTATGTTAGGAGGTGTTTGCGGCCATGCCGGTTTATTTTCTACAGCCAATGATTTAGCTAAAATCATGCAAATGTATTTAAACGGAGGCGAATATGGTGGTCTAAATTATTTTAAACCGGAAACCATTGAACTTTTTACGACAAGTCCATTTTTAGATAAAGATAACCGCAGGGCTTTGGGTTTTGACAAACCTCAAATGGATTACAGTAAAGAGGG
>JAXHVS010000057.1:0-1267 GCA_034189025.1 Bacteroidota bacterium | reverse complement strand
AACCTACGATAATGATTGGGTTTTAGGACGAAGTTGGGATCAAAATAACTGGGATGTAAAAGACTTTCCTGTAAACGATAAGTTAAATGAGCTTTTTCCTGATAAACCTGTTTATTTGAAACGTGTTGACGGCCATGCGGCTATTGCCAATGCAAAAACACTTGAATTAGCAGGCATTACTGCCAAAACACAGGTAGATGGAGGTAAAGTATTAGTGAAAGATGGAAAACCAACCGGCGTGTTAATTGACAATGCCATGTCCCTAGTAAGCCGGTTAATTCCTGACATTGATAAAAACCAGACTGTAAAAGCAATGGCACAGGGCGAACAGAATTGTTTTGCTGTTGGGTTAACCTCAGTTTGCGATGCCGGATTGTATAAAAATCAGGTTTTACTCATCGACTCACTTCAAAAAGCAGGGGATATGAAATTGCGTTTATATGCCATGTTGGAACCTACTGATGAGAATATTACTCACTTTGTAAAAAATGGAACGTATAAAACGGACTATCTAAATGTGCGCTCCATCAAATTATATGCCGACGGAGCGTTAGGTTCCCGGGGAGCTGCTTTATTAGAACCTTATACCGATGACCCGGGAAATTATGGATTAATCGTAGAACCTTTTGAGTTTTATCATACAATGTGTAAGCTTGCCTATGAAAATAATTACCAGATTTGCACTCATGCCATTGGCGATTCGGCTAATCGCCTAATGCTTAATATATATGCTCAGTATTTGAAAGGAAAAAACAGCCGCCGCTGGAGAATTGAGCATGCACAAATTGTCCATCCCGACGACTTGCATAAATTTGGTAAATATAGTATTGTTCCATCTATTCAATCAACCCATTGTACCTCGGATATGTACTGGGCTGACGAACGGCTGGGAGAGGAGCGCATAAAAAATGCATATATCTTTAAACAGTTACTGGAACAAAACGGATGGATACCTAACGGAACAGACTTCCCAGTTGAAAAAATTGACCCGCTGCTCACTTTTTATGCCAATGTAGCCCGTAAAGATTTGGATGGCTATCCCGAAAATGGTTTTCAGCCCGACAATGCGTTATCGCGCGAAGAAACCCTTAAATCAATGACTATCTGGGCGGCAAAAGCGGCCTTTGAGGAAAATGAAAAAGGAAGTATTGAACCCGGTAAAATGGCTGATTTTGTAGTGTTAGAAAAAGATATTATGCAAATCCCTGAAAATGAGATACCCAAGGCTAATGTTCAATATACGTTTATTAACGGGGAGATGGTGTAT
>JAXHVS010000056.1:0-12078 GCA_034189025.1 Bacteroidota bacterium | reverse complement strand
AACCAAATCATGGCGTTTTCCCCTCTTGAGGGGAAATGTCCGACAGGACAAAGGGGTCAATAAGTAAAATAAAATGAATGTAAAATGGAATCATCAAACACCTTATAATTAACTATTTGATAATCTTGTTTGATTAACAAAGGTTTGATTTATAAAATTTTATTTATTAGTGCGAAACATTAGTAAAGTAAATTCATCGATTTACATACTATTTATTTAAAATTTAAGTTATTTTAGCATACCATAATAATCCATTGAATTTGTGTCTATAAAACAAAAGAAATATTTATTTAGCTTATTGATTTTAATCTTTCTGTCGGGTTGTTCAACACAGAAAAACACAGGGTTAAACCGTTTTTATCATGCGCTAACCACAAAATATAACATTCTTTTTAATGGTGGCGAAAGTTTTAAAGAAGGTGTAAAAAAATACAGAGAAAATTATCAAGATGATTATTCAAGGATTTTACCCATATTTATTTATGGTGATGAAGAAATTGCTGCCGGATTAAAGCCTCAAATGGACCGAACCATTGAGAAGTCAAGTAAGTCAATTAGAATGCACTCCATAACTACTAAACCTGACCAGGGAAAAGGAATACTCTCATCTAAAGAAAAGGAGTTTTACAATAAAAACGAGTACAATATTTTTATAGATGATGCATACCTGTTAATGGGAAAAGCATTTTTTTACCAAATGGAATATCAAAGTGCCATTCAAACATTTAATTTTATTATTAATCAATATGATGATTCGGAGGCAAAATATCTTGCTTATAACTGGCTTATTAGAACGAATGTAGAATTGAAAGATTTTAGAGAAGCAAAAGAATATCTTGACCAAATATTAGCCGATATTGAATACCCCGAAGAATTAACGTATGAGCGTAATTTAACGGCTGCAGACTTCTATCTCAAGCAAAACATGGTTGAACAAGCGGAGCCATTTGTTGATGAAGCATTAAATCAGGCAAAAAAGAAAAAAGAAAAATTACGCTTAACATTTATTCAAGCGCAGATTAAAGAAGAATTAAACCAATTAAATGAAGCCTCGAAATTATACGAAAAAGTGATTAAAATGAATCCGCCCTATGAGATGGCTTTTAATGCGAAAATTAAAAGGGCTGCTCTTTTTTCAGGAAGTGACCGTAGTAGTAATACTATCGAAGCAGAATTATTAAAGATGCTTAGAGACGAAAAAAACGATGAATATCAGGATCAGATTTATTATGCGTTGGGCGAGTTAGAAATGAAACGGGAAAATGTACAAAAAGCAATAGAATACTATCAACTATCAGCGCAAAGCAGCATGGGCAATGCCAACCAAAAAGGGTTAACTTATCTTGCCCTGGCAAATATATTTTTCGACCAGCATAAATACATGGAATCCCAAGCATATTTTGACAGTGCAGTGGTATCGCTTGATCCTGAGTTCCCAGGATACAGAGAATTATCAAGAAAAAACACCTATTTATCTAAACTGGTAAAAAATTTAAAAATAGTACAACATCAGGATAGCTTACAAATGGTTGCTGCTATGAGTGAAGAAGACCGGGAAAAGTTCATTCAACAAATTATTCAACAACGGAAAACAGAGGAAGCAAAACAGCAACGAAGAGAAAGAGAAAGTGATAATCGGGGTATGTATACAACCAATCGAAATCGTAATTCTGCATTAAATGATCAGGGTGGAAAATGGTATTTTTATAATCAAAGCGCCAAAAGCTTTGGCGAACCAGAATTTAGAAGAAAATGGGGTGATCGAAAACTGGAAGATAACTGGCGAAGATCTAGCAAACAAGTACTAGGGGTTGAACAAATCTCCCAATCAGAAATAAGTGATGAAATACTTGATGCCAAAAAAGGGCTGGATGAAAATAAACCTGAATATTACAGGGTTGAATTACCTCTAACCGATTCGGCCATGGAGGTTTCGCATAAAAAAATTCAAAATGCACTTTACAATGTGGGCGAAGTATACCGTAACGATTTAAAAGACTACCCACTAGCCATTGAAGCTTACAAAGAATTAATCGAACGTTATCCAGAAAGCGATTATAAGATTGCTGCCTATTACAGCTTATATAAAGTATATCAGGAACAAGGCAACCAAAGCCAGGCAGATATATACAAAAACATGATAATTAGAAATTATCCAGATTCAAAATATGCTAAAGTACTCCTCGATCCAAACTATTTTAAACAGTTTGAAAAAGAAGAACAGGAAAAGAAACTTTTTTATACTACATCGCTAAATTTATATAAAAAACAACAATACAGAAAGGTTATCCAGCGATGCGATGAAGCACTGAAGAAATATCAAAACACAGAATATGTTCCTAAATACCGTTTTTTAAAAACGTTATCTATGGGAGGGCTTTATGGAGTTTCATCCATAAAAAAAGAGTTAGAAGCTATTGTTGAAGAATTTCCGGCAGATCCGGTTGCTAATGCATCAGAAGAATTATTATTGGCCATACGAGAAAACGAACTCAAGCAAATCAAAAATATGGATGAGACAATAAAAGAGGATGATGTGGACGATATAGAAAAAGAACAAATAACACAGAAAACCCTTAAAGAAATTGCCAAAATATATCAATACGAACCTGAAGCAAAACATTTGTTAGGAATAGCAATAAATAAAACAGCAAATATCAACCAGCTAAAATTTAATCTTATCAACTTTAACCTCGATTTCTTTATTCAGGAAAGTTATGATATAGAAAATAAAAGCCTAAACGAATTTATAGAAATTATTTCCGTTAAAGATTTTAAAAATGCACAAAAAGCTAAAGAATATTATAATCAGTTCAAGATGGAGGAAGAAACGATTTTTAAGGATATAGAAACAGCAGATTTTCAATACTTTATAATCTCAAGGGATAATCTTGATAGGCTTCTTGAAGAGAAATCTTTTGGAGATTATCTGATATTCTTTAGAAACAATTACCTCGATTAATAAAAACACTTTTTATAATTATTATAATTATTTGTAATTTTAATTACAATAAAATATTTTATGCAAATGAAGCAGTTAAAAATACTTTGGACCGACGACGAGATTGATTTATTAAAACCACATATTATTTTTCTTAAAGAAAAAGGATTTGATGTGCTTACAGCTAGTAATGGGGATGATGCTATTGAATTGGTGAAAAAAGAAAAATTTGACCTCATCTTTCTCGATGAAAATATGCCAGGATTAAGCGGGCTACAAACTTTAAATATGATAAAAGAAGAGAATCCCGAAATTCCTGTTATTATGATTACTAAAAGCGAAGAAGAAAATATAATGGAAGAAGCTATTGGCTCCAAAATTGCCGATTA
Organism: Bacteroidota bacterium; assembly: GCA_034189025.1. Taxonomy (GTDB): domain Bacteria; phylum Bacteroidota; class Bacteroidia; order Bacteroidales; family UBA12077; genus UBA12077. Next base: position 8,748 of record JAXHVS010000056.1, on the reverse strand, counting down.
TTTAATAAAGCCAGTAAATCCAAAACAAATTTTATTAAGTATTAAAAAAAATATCGATACCAAACGGCTGATTTCGGAAAAAGCGCTTTCGTCTTATCAATCGGAATTTGGAAAAATAGGAATAAAAATAGCTGAAGCTAATTCTTTTAACGATTGGGCAGAATTATATAAAAAAATTACGTACTGGGAACTTGAATTAGAAGAAAATAAAGATTCCGGAATGCAGGAAGTATTGCAGATGCAAAAAAATGAAGCCAACAATGGGTTTGGAAAATTTATCCAAAAGAACTATGAATCGTGGTTTTCTAATAAAGAAAATGACAAACCACTCCTTTCTCCTAGCATATTTAAAGAACGTATTTTTCCTATAGTTGATAAAGGAGAAAAAGTTTTTGTTTTAATCATAGATAACTTCCGATACGACCAGTGGAAATTGATACAGCCACTTATTAGCGAATATTTTAACGTTGAAAACGAAGAAGTATATTGTAGTATTTTGCCTACAGCCACCCAATATGCGAGAAATGCAATTTTTGCAGGACTTATGCCAGCCGAAATTGAACGACTATACCCTAAATTATGGCTTAATGATGAAGAGGATGGCGGGAAAAATTTAAAAGAAAATGAATTACTCGATAAACAATTAGCAAGGTTTGGCAAAAAATACAAATACAATTATGAAAAAGTAAGTCACCTTAAAACAGGAGAAAAAATTGTAGAAAATATTCAGGACTTACTTAATAATCAACTTAATGTTTTGGTTTACAATTATATCGACATGCTTTCGCATGCCCGTACAGAAATTGAGATGATACGTGAACTGGCAAACGATGAACCAGCCTACCGATCATTAACCCTGTCGTGGTTTAAACACTCGCCATTATTTACATTAATTAAAGAATTACAAAAAGAAAAAGTAAAAGTTTTTATTACCACCGACCACGGAACCATCAGGGTTAATAATCCGGTAAAAGTAATTGGCGATAAAAACACCTCAACCAACTTGCGTTATAAAAATGGAAAAAGCCTTAATTACAATCCAAAAGAAGTGTATGGAATAAAAAATCCTGAAAACATTCATTTACCTAAATCACACCTCAGCACATCGTATATTTTTGCGCTAAATAATGATTTTTTAGCTTATCCAAATAATTATAATTATTACGTTAATTACTATAAAAATACATTTCAGCACGGGGGAGTTTCCATGGAAGAAATGATTATTCCATTCGTCAAATTATCTCCCAATAATTAATTATTTTTCACTACCTTGCATATATGGATTCATTAGTTTTAAAATCTCTGTCGGATCTGAATGTAGTGGCCGAAAAATTTTTGCGGCTAATGCAAAACAAAAAAGTATTTGCATTTTTTGGCCCTATGGGTGTTGGAAAAACAACTTTTATAAAGGCTTTATGCAACGAGTTGGATGTTGTAGAAATTGTTACAAGCCCTACTTTTGCATTAATAAATGAATACCAAACCAGCAATGGGAAAATTATTTACCATTTCGATTTTTATAGAATAAAAGAAATCGCAGAGGTATATGATTTTGGCTATGAAGATTATTTTTATTCCGGAAATTATTGTTTTATCGAATGGCCTGATAAAGTTGCTGAAATTTTGCCCGAGAACGTTGTTTTTGTTCAGATGATAGAAAATAAAGATGGAAGCAGAACGATAAATATTCGCTAAAAAAAAACATCTTAAAAATATACCTTTCAAAAATACTTGATAAAGCCCCAAAAAAATATTATTTTGGGCTTCTTCAATATCATTATTTTTAACCAATTTGGACTATGGCGGATAAAAAGGGAGAAAAAAAATATTCTTTTGGAAGTACAAACCTACTTCCACAAGAAGAGATGCTTGAAATTGGTAAAAGAAAAGAAAAACTAGTTATTGGCATCCCCAAAGAAAATAAAAAATACGAAAGTAGAGTTGGATTAACCCCCGAAGCAGTAGAGCTTTTAGTAAACAACGGACACGAAGTAATTATCGAGAAAAATGCGGGTGCAGCTGCAAATTACACTGATAATGACTACAGTGAATGTGGAGGCCAAATAGTGAATAAAAAATCGGATGTTTACCAATGTGACATCATTTTAAAAATAGCACCACCCACAATTGAGGAATTAGAACTTTTTAAAACCAATCAGGTTCTCTTCTCCTCGCTTCATTTTTTATCCCAATCCGAAGAGTATATTCGTAAATTAATGCAAAAGAAAGTTACAGCTATTTCTTTCGAAGGGTTAAAAGATAAAGATAATTGTTACCCCGTTGTACGCTCAATGAGTGAAATTGCAGGAACCACATCGATATTAATTGCAGCCGAATATTTAAGTAATGTTCACGAAGGCAAAGGAGTATTGCTTGGTGGAGTTACTGGCATAACATCTACGGAGGTACTGATTATTGGTGCAGGAACGGCTGCCGAATATGCCGCCAGGGCTGCGCTTGGACTCGGTGCATTTATAAAAATTTTCGACCACTCCATTACCAAATTAAAACGTTTACAGGCCAATCTTTCGCAACGTTTGTTTACTTCGGTTTTTCATCCCAAAGTTATTGAAAACCATCTGAAATCTGCCGATGTGGTTATTGGGGCCGTCCATTTTGGCGAAAATGGGCCACAGCATCTCGTTAGTGAGCAAATGGTAAAAAATATGAAAAAAGGGGCTATCATTATTGATTTAAGCATCGACCAGGGAGGATGCATTGAAACATCAGAATGTATGATTCATTCCAATCCGGTTTATGTAAAACATGGAGTTATTCATTATTGTGTCCCAAATATCGCTTCGCGTGTAGCAAGAACAGCTTCTATAGCTTTAAGCAATGTATTTAACCCATTACTACTTAGTATTGCCGAAGCCGGCGGTATTAAGAAAAAAATGAAAGACGATATGGGATTAAGGCATGGCGTTTATGTTTACAACGGCATATTAACCAGCTCGCGTATTGGCAATTATTATGGAATACCTTCCAAAGATATCGATTTATTAATGGCTGCATTTTAAAAAAACGCCCTTAACTGAACACTTCCGGTATGTATTGCATCTATCGTTTCAGATTTACGGCCCGAATACATTAGGTTTAATTCCAAATATCCGGCAAGTTTCCGCTGAATGGCTACATTCCATGTAATATTATTCCCGGGTTTTAGGCCGTCGAGCATTTCGTATGCCAACGATGTATTACTATTTGCATTATAATCTATATTAATATAATTACCCTTCACTAAAATATTCCCTTTTTGGGTAAATGTATAATTGATTTCTGCTCCCACCGAATGTGATAAACTTTCTTCTGTAGCTTGTTTATTCTCTTTCCCTTCATATCGGTAATTAATTTCAGTTTTAGTCTGAAAGCCAGGCTGATACTGAATTTTTAATTCATTACTTAAAATATTCAAATCATAATTCTTAGCCTCAAAAAACTCCGATAGATATTCTTTCGTTCCTATATCAAAATCATTTTGTAAAGTAAAATCTGAAAAGAAATTCCAACGAATCCTAACACCGTTTTGATATCTTATCCGCTCATCAAATCCGTTGGTAAGTAAATTCTTGTTATGATTTTGTTGGTAAATATAGTCTATTCCCAATTTGTGGTTTGTCATGTTAAAAGAAAGCGTATTTCTAAAGTTCTGGTTTAAATGCACCAGAGATGAATCATTATCATAAATATCAAAAGGATTCAAACTTTGGCTTAAATCGGTATTGGTAGATTTTTGGTTTATAAGTACCGCCATGCTATTGGAAAATTTAGATAATATTTTTCGTAATCCTTTTTGATTTTTCCAGATAACCTCAGGCCTAATATTCAAAACCTGGCTATATTCATTTTGGTAAGTTTTAATATACTCATTCCCGGGTGAATAAACACGGATATAATTAGCTTCATCCTGAAATTTCGCTATCGCAAACTCATCTTGTTCAGCAACCGAATTATTATTATAATCGGCCCAGGAGTATATTCCCTGTCCTGCAGCAACTTTTAAGTACGAAAATTCTCTTTTGGGCTCAAGCCCCGAACCTGCTTCGTAAAACAACGATGAGGTAACAGCTCCTTTAAATAAACGAAAATTATAACTCAACCTCCCTGTTAAGGTATTTTCTTCGGTATTGTTTGTTAATGCAGAATCAAGGATTTTTAATCTCCGGTAATTGATATTGGTTTTTAATATGCTGGCAGGATTTCTCAACAATCCAAACCCCAGTTGAAAATCTTCCGATTGTGTTGCTTTACTTAGTTTATTATTTTTAGGCAATAAATCATTTCTTAACAAATAGCCAACATTAAATTGATTTACCGTTGAATCAGAATTTTGGATATAAAACCGGTATGACGAAAAGTTAAAACTGTTATTTAATAAGCTGTCATTTTCAATATTTATCCACTCATTATACTCCAACTCGTTTTCGAAACCAATTTTTATGTCACGAAATGATTTTGAAATATCTGTTATATAACGAATAAACTGTGTTTCTGTATTATCTGTTGCTGTATTAAGCAAGCTAGTGTTGAACTGTAACTGATATCCTGATTTCTGTATGGAAGTATTCAACCCATTGCGCAACCCCTCATATTCATCTTTGCCATGTAACAAGGCAATCTGATATTGCCCGTAAATATTTTTTTTATGTCGGTAATTGAGTTTAAAATCAGCATAATGTTCATCATTAAAAAAAAGGGTATCAATATTCCAGTCTCTTTCAAATTCCACTGTCCGATACCGCTCAATCTCTGTAAAATTTTTATTGATTAATTGATAATTTATTTTGGCTGTTAACCGATTTGTTAATGTGTCTTTGTTTAATATCGATTTCTCAATATTCAATTTCATTGCATATCCTGTATTATCCGCGTTGTCTTTTTCCGAGAAAGTATTCAAATCGTAATTGCTTACGGCAATTTCAAAAAAAGATCGAGTAGTGTTATTAAGAAAATAATTACCTCCCATATTAATCATTTGCTGTTTTTTGGGAGATATCAATAATCTAACGGGCTCATAACTCCCTTGCGGAACTCCTTCTATAGGAGCTGCCCAGGCAAACACTTTCCCATTCGCACCGCTTTTTACAGGTATATAATTCCCCTTTTGTTCTCCGGTAAAACTAAAACCTACCTGATAAATAGCCCTCTGAGGATCGGTTGAATATTTATAAATTTCATACACAACTCCACCTACCAATGTATCTGTTTTTTCGTATAGTACATAATCGTTCCGAAAATCTACAGTATCAACATTTGGAACAAAAGCATTCTGAATATTATCGCCCGATTGAGCTAAAATTTGTTTTTGTTCTTGCGTTAAATCCTGATTCAAGGGTTGATTTTTGCTGTCCTGTTCCGAATAAATATTGAGCCAGAATTTACCCTTTTGGGTTTGGTAGCTATTATTACTAAAAACCATAAACCGGGTATAGCTTTTTTCAGAATACTCAAACTCCACTGCAATTCGGGAATTTTTAGTTATAGGCCGGTTGGCCGTAAACGTAATTTCACCGGTATTGTAATTAATGGTATAATCATTTTCTTTACCACGAATTTGTAATTTGCCATCGATATAAACCTTTTCGGTTCCTGCAAGTATTATTATATATAGTTCATTTTCGCAACCTGTAAGCTTATAAGGGCCCTGATTCCCCTCCTGTCCCTGAAAAGTCTTTCGACAAAGTTTCCCTTTGGAAACGGCTCCGCTTATTGTTGTTTCCAACATATTAGAATTGTCATTTTTGCTGTTTAATTTCACGTCCAGTAATCCACCTTGTACTTTCTTATTCACATTCATATAATATCCCATAGGTTTGGATATTTCAAAATCGCCGGCAATAAGCTTAAACTTTTCATTATATAACTGGATAAAAACTTTATCAAAATCCTGAATTTGTTGCGAGCTTCCTTCGGGTTGTACGGGAATATTTTCATCAGAGATTGCTGCCAGCAAGTTGATATTTTCTCCAATTTTCCCGGCAAGCTGTAGGTTTAACCTGGAATTTATTGTCGCATCCTGACTATTGCCCATAGTAATACCTCGCGAAATACTACCCCGCTTATCTAATTGGTTATCGGTAAAAAAATTTTGATCCTGATTATAAAAATCATTTTGTGGCTTTGCCATAACCGGCCCTGCAATAATTACATCATGCTTCTTTCGATGATTCCACGTCGTCGAAAAATCTATCGGAAAAACCCTGTATATCATTGTAATTTGTTTCATTTCATCGTTAAATTTAGAATTTAAAATTAACAATGATTTTGCATAATCAAGTTGGTATAAGGTATCGGAAATAAACTGATGCTTATATTTAAGAATTTCTGAACCAGGTACAATACTTAACGTATCAACAAGGATGCTATCAGACTGAATAACAAAAACTTTCTCGCGTAAATTACTTATATTCTGAGCATTAGAACTCAACGAAAACACAACCAATAATATTAGCAAACAGTGTAGTCTCAATGCTCCAGTTTTTTAAACAAATTTAAAGATAAGCATTTAAGCTTAACAAGGTTAATACATCGTTTATTCATTAATCAGGTTAAAGAACGAAAAAAATGTAGAAATGTTGAATGGAATCAATCTAAAAAATAAAAAAGGCCTCCTTAAAACAGAAGGCCTTTAGGTTTAAATTTTAGGGTTAGGGTATCAAGAAATCCTTATTTGATGGCTAAAATATAAAAAAAATCAATAAAACAAATATTTTAAATAAAATTAATACTTATAAATATCAATATTAATCTTAGTTACAGCGTTATAAAAATTTTTACACCTTTTTAAAAAACTGATATTAAGACACTTAAAACAGAGTCGTTAATTATTCAACAAAAACAACAAAAAAATAAATTAGACCTTTAAATTTGTAAAAAAAAGTCATATGGCTGGATTATACCTTTTAGGCATTAAGCTATTTTATATTTTAGTTTATTTTGCTTCGTTATTTAACCGAAAAGCTAAATTATGGATTAAAGGAAGAAAACAATTATTAAAAAAAATAGCATCACAGGTTGTACCCGAAAATAAAATAGCCTGGTTTCATTGTGCATCATTAGGGGAATTTGAACAAGGCCGCCCATTAATCGAAGCTTTTAAAAAAAAGTATCCCGATTATAAAATTTTAATCACTTTTTATTCGCCTTCGGGTTTTGAAATCCGGAAAAATTACGAATATGCCGATTATATTTTTTATTTGCCGCTCGACACTCCCAAAAATGCCAAAAAATTTTTAAATCTGGTTAAACCAGATATTATATTTTTCATTAAATATGAATTCTGGTATTTTTTCTTAAAAGAAATATACAAGCGTAAAATTCCATTATATCTTGTGTCTGGAATTTTTAGAAAAGAACAGCGTTTTTTCAAATCGATCAATCAAAGCTCACGCAAGATGCTTGGATTTTTCACCCATTTTTTTGTTCAAAATGAACAATCGAAAAAACTTCTGCATTCAATAAATATTAAAAACGTTACTGTAACAGGTGACACCCGTTTTGATAGAGTGTATACCATTGCCAAACAAGCAAAAGAACTTCCGCTAATTAAAAAATTTAAAGAAAAATCAATTGTTTTCGTTGCAGGAAGTACCTGGAAACCTGATGAAGAAATTATTATTCGTTATTACAACCAACATCCTACCCGATTTAAACTTATCATTGCTCCTCATGAGGTACATACTCAAAACATTGAAAGAATTTTAAAACTTTTTGATTCGGATCGAAATGTTCTAAAATATTCCGAAGCAAACATAGAAAATATAGAAAAAGCAGATGTTTTAGTTATTGATTGCATTGGGATTTTATCATCGCTATACAAATATGGAGATATTGCCTATATTGGTGGAGGGTTTGGAAAAGGAATACATAACATTTTAGAGGCAGCCACTTTTGGTATGCCGGTAGTCTTTGGCCCCAATCATGAAAAATTCCAGGAAGCTATTGATTTAATAAATCAGGGAGGTGCTTTTGCTGTACGGAATTATAACGATTTTGAACAAATCATGTGTCTGTTACTCAATAATAAAACAATCTTACAGGAAAAAGGGAAGGTTGCTTCAAACTTTATAGAACAAAAAACAGGTGCCACAAAAAAAATTCTTACATCAATTAAAAATATTTTATCATAAAAATATTAACATTTATTAACATTTAAACTAAAAGAAAATCTCGATCCCTTTTATAACAACCTTTATAATCGTATTAAAATCCTTTTTATCTGTTAATATGTTCTTACATGATAATTTAATAATAAATTAATATTTTCCATACTTTTGATATTCCAAGAAAATCTAATTTTGAATTCATATATTAAACTTTAAAAATTAAACCCAAACCTTAAAACAATTCTATGATGAAAATTTTGAAAACTAAAATTCTAATCGTGGCTTTGATGTTTCTCTCTTTTGCATCATTTAGCCAAACGAAAGTAAAAGGTGTCTTAATTGATGCCAGCACCAATGATCCTTTAATTGGTGCATCGGTTGTTGTAGATGGAACAACCATTGGTACCGCTACCGCTCTGGACGGAAGTTTTTCTATTTCGGTTCCCTCAGGCGAACAAAAACTTATTTTTTCGTATGTTGGATACATCCAGGAAGAAACAATATTAACCATATCACCCGGCCAGGATTTAGACCTGGGTAAAATTGCCTTACAGTCAGATGCCATTGGACTTGATGAAGTAAGAATTATTTCATCTTTTGCCAAAGACCGCGAGACTCCAGTTGCAGTTTCAACTATAAAACC